>CANCOG010000253.1 GCA_947379685.1 Flavipsychrobacter stenotrophus
GCAATTGGTGTTATGGCTGCAGATTTGCTGAAGCTGCCCTTCATTTATGTGCGTGCCAAGCCTAAGGAACACGGTATGGGCAATCAGATTGAAGGCGTACTCGAACCGGGCCAGAAAGTAGTAGTAATAGAAGATCTTATTTCTACAGGGAAAAGCAGCCTGCAGGTGGTTGAAGTTTTGCGCTCTTGCGGTGCTGATATAATGGGTATGTGTGGTTTGTTTACATACGGTTTCCCTGTTGCCGATGAAGCTTTTGCAAAAGCGGGCGTTCCACTGCATACCATCAGCAACTACAAGGCATTGATGGAAGTAGCCGAAGAAAAGAAACTGGTACAACCCGAGCAAATTGCTACATTGGAACAATGGCGCGTTGACCCTGGGAACTGGAATGTTAATTAGCTGATTTGGAGATTAGCTGATTAGCTAATTGGTTGATGAATAATTAGTTAATTAGCTGATGTGGTGATTAGCTGATTAGCTAATTGGATGATGGAGAATTAGACATAGATGATGAGTTGCATTTTTCAAGCGCCAAAAATAATTTTTCATGAATGAAGAATTAAAGAAAAAGAACCTGATTGTTCAGCTACGCTTTGAATTTGCTATAGACGCGTTAACATTTTGTTAGATTTTAGACGAAAACAAAAAATGGTCATTGTCGAATCAATTGCTTCGTGCTTCACTATCTGTAGGGGCAAACATTAATGAAGCACAGAATGCTGAAAGCAAGGCTGATTTCATTCACAAAATGAAAATTTCAGCCAAAGAAGCCGACGAAGTAGAGTTTTACCTCGAGGTATGCAATCATTCCAGTCTCTTGCCAAATTGTGGCGAGCTATTAGAAAAAATCAAAACAATTTCACGAATATTAAATAAAATTATTGCCAGTTCAAAGCAATCAAATACGCTAAAACAAAGCTAATTCAACACCCGTTTCAGTTAATTGGCTAATAAAAAGTAACGCAACACAATTAGCTAATCAGCACATTAGCTAATTAGCTAATCAAAAAACAACACAATTAGCTAATCAGCACATCAGCTAATTAGCTAATCAAAAAATATGGCCTGGTTCAGACTAATACGATTTAAAAACCTGCTGATTGTGTTTCTGACACAATTACTGGTTTGGTATTGCCTGATCTATGACAACAACTTCAGCAATACAGCAGGGCAGATTAGCAAATTCTTACTATTGTCTTTTTCGACAGTGCTTATAGCAGCTGCAGGTTATATTATAAATGACTATTTCGATATTAAGATCGATATTATTAACCGCCCCGGGAAAGTTGTACTTGAACGAACCATTCCACTGAAAGCGGCAATTATTGCACATGTTATTTTGAACGGAATCGGGCTGGCTTTGGCTGGCATTGTAGCATACAGTGCCCACCATTTAGAATGGGTCTCATTACAGGTTGCCTGCATTGTGTTATTATGGTTTTATTCGACAGACTTTAAGCGCCAGTTTGTTACAGGCAATGTCGTTATTGCTTTACTAACTGCACTTACCATTATTACATTTGTCGTATACAGACCTGCCTTTTCATATTCCTCGGTCAACGACGGAATGGCCCCCATCTCTGTGATGTACATCTATGCACTTTTTGCATTCGCTCTAACTTGGATTCGGGAAATAGTAAAAGACATGGAAGATTTTAAAGGCGATGCTGAAGGAGGTTGCGTAACTATGCCGATAAAAATGGGGCTGAAATTCTCAACCGTCTTCACCCAAATACTGGGAGGTATCACCCTGACCGGCCTCATTGGCATATCCTGCTATTTGCTTCTGGCACCATATTCCCTTTTGGGTATTTATGCAATTGCTTTTACCTGTGTACCGTTAGCATTGTGGTGTATCTTCATTAATAAAGCACACACTTCCGAACATTATCACAAAGCTAGCAGATGGCTAAAAATAATTATGCTAACGGGCCTTGGCTCGTTGATACCTTATCATTTTACATCAAAAGCTGCAGTGAGCTACTTTACCTCTACATCTGTGCAGCCTGTCTTCTTATCATTTCAGACAACGATTTTTAACCCATGAGCAAAATAATACTGGCGTCGCAATCGCCCCGCAGAAAACAATTGATGGAAATGGCGGAACTCAGTTTTGAGGTACTGATAGCCGATGTTGATGAAACCAACCCGCCCGGAATGCCTGGCGAAGAAGTGCCTGAATTTCTTGCCCGTAAAAAAGCCGATGCCGTTGCACACCTTGTACAAGACGCAATTGTAATAGCAGCTGACACCGTGGTGTTGCTTGATCACCACATACTTGGCAAACCCAGGGATGCCGCCCATGCAATTGAAATTCTGGGCCAGCTATCAGGCAGGATGCACAAGGTTGTAACCGGAGTTTGCATACGACAGGGGGCGAAGGAACGTGGCTTTTCTGTAACTACGGAAGTATACTTCCGTAAGCTGACACCCACACAAATTGAACATTATGTGACACACTACAAACCCTTCGATAAGGCCGGCGCATATGCCATACAGGAGTGGATTGGCGTGACGGGCATAGAAAAGATAAATGGTGATTATTACAACGTAATGGGCCTGCCGATTGGTGATGTTATTGCGGTTCTGGGAAGAGATTTTGCGGAGTAATTACCGTACATTTCCACCTCTTCTACCTTTTTCAAATAAAATTACACGTTCATTGCGAGACACGAAGCAATCCTTCAAGATATTGACAATGAAGCATCTTAGATTGCTTCGTACCTCGCAATGACCAGTTACTCTAAAGCATAAAACTATTCCGTCCCCAATTTAGATGAGCGACTTACGACTTACGACTCATTACAACCAGCTCCACCAATTGCTTTGCCGTATTGCTCCCCAGCGCAACGCCCATGCCACCCATGCGGAACGCACCAAAGACGCGACCTGAGAAAGATTTGACTATTGGGAATTTTGTAGCACCAAAGGCCATAATACCAGTCCAGCGGTTGGCTACTTCGAAGTTGACCCCGGGAATAATAATATC
Source organism: Flavipsychrobacter stenotrophus (assembly GCA_947379685.1). Classification (GTDB taxonomy): domain Bacteria; phylum Bacteroidota; class Bacteroidia; order Chitinophagales; family Chitinophagaceae; genus Flavipsychrobacter; species Flavipsychrobacter stenotropha_B. The sequence goes on from CANCOG010000253.1 coordinate 2,990, forward strand.
CGCGAGTTTTTGCTCGAGGTCAATCTGGATCATTTTATTGAGATCAAACGAAGTAGTACGTGCGGTTTCAAAATCAAGGTTTCGGCCGCCCCCCAATAAAATTCGACCATTTATCTCCCTGAAGTAATAGTAACCTTTATCGAAATGATAAATGCCTTCAAACTTAAGCCCTGGAATGGGGTGGGTGATCAGCACCTGCCCACGCCCCGGAACTACGTCGACATCAGGCAAAAGCTGTTTAGTAAAAGCGTTGGTACAAAATGTTAGCGTATCGCATTTAAACGAACGATCCCCGCTGCTGAAATTATCTTTTACCATAACGACCACATGCTTACCAGTCTCCTCGTAACCCGAAACTTCAGCTCCGGTTTTTATTTCTATCCCCTTCCTAATCGCCAGATCAGTCAATGCACGCATCATCATGCCGCTGTGCAGTTCTCCTTCACAGGTATTTTCAATCAACGCCTTCGTATAGTCGGGCCCAAAACCAAATTCGCCTATTTTTTCATTGGCAAGCCTGAAAGCCGGTTTGCCGGTCGCATATGCCAGTAACTGATTGAGGTATTCAATTTTATCCAGTGCGTCAAGTTCCCTTTCGCCAATCAGCTCGTAGCTGCCATTTTCCGCATAACCAATTGCTTCATCGCCAAGCCTTTCACGTAATATTTCAAGGCCCTTCTTTCGCCATTCAAACAATCGCAACACCTCGTCTTCGCCCATATATTGCAAGTCGTCGAGCAATTCTGTTACGCTACCCATGCAGGCAAAACCAGCATTACGGGTGCTTGCTCCAGTTGGCAATATCCCTCTTTCGAGTACTAGTACACTTTCGCCCGGATAGCGCTCCTTCAGCTCTATGGCCACGCTCAGGCCAACTATCCCTGCACCAATTACAATGTGGTGGTAATGCGAAAAACTCTCTTGCTCCCAGTAACTAAACATCTCTGCAATTTGACAATTCGACAATTTGGCAATTGAAAAAATTAGCAATCTTCCGATTGAAGGACAATTTACGAAATAGACGCCAAAATTGAATTAGTTGGCGCAAAATTCTTGCGCCCTACTGAACTTGCGCACAACCATAATCAGACTTTAACTGCTCCCGAATACATTTGTTCGATAATACGGACTACCTCACGGCCTTCTTCAGCTGTGGTCATTATCGGTTGATTATTATTGAGGACATCCACCACATTTTGAATCATCTTATCATGATTGCTCATAGACCCCTGGTACAATCCATAGTCGTTAGATTTTGCCGTGATATTGATTTCGGGCAATGAGGTCCCCTCCAATTGCTGGTATTCAATAGTATTGAGGTATTGCCCTCCAATTTTCAACGTGCCCTTTTCCGCAAATATGGTAATAGATCCTTCCATATTCTTTTGATAGGCACAGGTGGTAAAGTTGAAGTTAATAATGGCGTCGTTTGTTGCCTTGAGCGTGAAACTTCCGGTATCTTCTACTTCGGTATTGTGCAAGTGGGCGTAATTATGCACCCAGCCTCGTGCATCAGTCACCGGGCCATTGAGGTAATACAATATATCTACAAAATGGCTGAATTGCGTAAATAGACAACCGCCATCCTTTGCTTTCTTCCCCCGCCAGTCGCTTTCGGCATAATAGGCATCGCCACGATTCCAGAAACAGTTAACCTGTATCATGAATACCTTACCCAGGCTACCTGCAGATATCAGCTTTTTTACTTCCTGAACCGGCGGGTTGTACCGGTTCTGCTTTACTGCAAAAATGGTTTTGTTGCTCTCTCTTGCAGCAGCAATCATCCTGTTACATTCCAACACACTTAGTGCCATTGGCTTTTCCACGACTACATGCATGCCTGCTTTTAACCCAGCAATAGTATGCGCTTCGTGCAGGTAATTAGGGGTACAAACACATAAAACATCGATTTTTTCCTGCAACAACATTTCTTCGATATGTTGGTAAAACGGAACGCCCGAAGGCACCTTTCCCTTCAATTCCGTTTTTATGTCGCAAACAGCCACAAGTTCAGTAACAGGATTATGCAGGATATGTTCGGCATGCCTGCGGCCGATGTTTCCAAAACCTACGATTGCAAAACGAATAGACTGACTCAAATTAAACAGATGGTTAGAATGTCAAAACCTACAAAAGGGTAAAATTATTGTGTAACGGAGCTTTTTTGAATATCCCATAGCCTGAACTGCTCAACGGGTAAACTGCGTCGCTGCAGAAAACTACAACACACCATTCAAGTAAAATATGCCATGCCACTACCAATCATCAACCAATCTTTTTGATTTGTTGGCTTCTACCTGCTGATCGCACCAGGATTCAAATACGGCCATATCAAAATCGGGGTTGTGCATATTCCATTGAAACATGCGATTATCAGCGCAATTAACGGATAGTGTTCCAAATCTAAAAATCACCTTATCTACTTCAGGCCACTGTATAAAACGTTTACGCGAGTCTATCGGGAGTTTAATTCCGTCCTCATTGATCAAAATAAATTGTTTCCCTCCGGCCGATCGCTCCCAGAACATGGCATAAGCAATACCTGCACCCAATATACCATAAATGCCAATCGGGAAATTCCAACGCTGCGTTGCTGAATAAATGCAAAGCGCCGCTGAAACCAACAGCTCCAGAACCCGGATGATGGTATTTGATTTAGGCGCAGTCACTACTTTGTTTTTAAAAATAGTCAGCGACATCAGCGCCAACCCAAATAAAAGCAGCGCAAGCCCCCATTGTGTTATTACAGAATTATACGCAAATATTACCGCACCTCCACCCAGAAACGCCAACCCACACGTGAGGTGCAGCGCAGTTACCTGATGTCGTTTTACTTTCTCTTCAACTAATTGTAAGGTGTAATCCATAAAAATCGATGTTTAAAAATTTCTCATAAGAGAAATTTCTTTACAAATTTATCGCGCCCGAATGACCCCGTCCCTAAAGGGTGTCCCGCTTTTCGCGGGATTTGTCAGCATGTTATTAATTGACAATGAGCACATAACGCAACATAACATGTCACCCTTTAGGGACGGGGTTATGCGGCGGCGAATTTGTGAACAATGCAAATCTGGACGCAAAGAAAAAATAAGCTACTCATTGCGAGGCACGAAGCAACCCTGCCGACGGGCGACTTTGCGCGAAACGCCCAATCTACCAGTTAAACATCAGTCACAATGGCAAGTTTATCCAAACAGCGATTATCAATTACCTGCTATAATTCGGTGCTTCCTTAGTTATAACTACATCATGAGGATGACTTTCGGCCATGCTGGCTGGTGTAATACGAACAAACTGAGCATCATTTTGCAAGGTGGCTATATCCTTCGCTCCGCAATAACCCATACCTGCACGCAAGCCGCCTACAAACTGTTGTACTACTTCGTTTAAATAACCCTTGTAAGGCACACGGCCCACAATGCCCTCTGGAACCAACTTCTTCACATCAGCTTCCATATCCTGGAAATACCTGTCCTTCGAACCTTCCTGCATGGCTTCAACTGAACCCATTCCGCGGTATGATTTGAATTTACGGCCTTCATAAATGATGGTTTCACCCGGGCTTTCTTCGGTACCGGCAAAAATAGAACCGGCCATAATACAAGCGGCTCCCGCTGCAATGGCTTTCACCATATCACCGGTATATCGAACACCACCATCAGCAATAACAGGTATCCCGGTTTTTTTGAGTGCCTGGGCTGCTTCAATAATTGCTGTAAGTTGAGGTGCGCCAGCTCCGGTAACTACGCGGGTAGTACAAATAGAACCTGGCCCTACACCCACCTTAACACCATCGGCGCCGGCATCGGCAAGTGCCTTGGCTCCGGCAGCAGTAGCCACGTTTCCTGCTATAAGTGGCAAATTTTTGAACTCCTTCTTTACTTTCTTCACAGCATCAATAACACCCTTGGAATGACCGTGAGCACTATCAAGCGTGATCAAATCAACACCGGCATGGCGCAATGCTTCTACACGCTCGAGAATATCTTCAGTAATGCCTATGGCTGCACCTGCCAGCAAACGGCCCATGCTGTCCTTTGCTGCGTTGGGGTGGCTTTTGAGTTGTAATGTATCGCGGAATGTAATAAGACCAATAAGCTTTCCTTTCTTATCAACTATAGGAAGTTTCTCAATTTTATATTGCTCCAGAATACCTTCTGCCTTCTGCATATCGGTGCCTGCAGGGGCGGTCACCAGGCGATCCTTGGTCATTACTTCCTTAACCTTGCGCTTTGGATTTTTCTCAAAACGAAGGTCGCGGTTAGTAAGCATACCAACCAGTATATTGCCGTTTTCCAC
>CANCOG010000254.1 GCA_947379685.1 Flavipsychrobacter stenotrophus
TAAGCCGAAATAGAAGCAACCGAACTGGAAGATGAAGACCAACTCCCGCCGGTAGTTGCATCGGTCATTGTAGTAGTTGCACCAGTGCATACAGAGCCTGAGCCCGTAATTGCCGCCGGTGTTGCCGGAACAGTAATTACCGTTAATGAAGTAGTTCTGGATGCTGACCCGCAACTATTTGTGACAGTATAGGTAATTATCGTTGTCCCCGCTGAAATGCCTGTAACTACACCGCTGGTTGCGCCAATTGAAACGAAAGCAGCTCCGCGGCTCCAGGTACCACCAGTGGTACTGTCGGTAAAAGTGGCCGTTGCCCCTGTGCACAACACAGAAACCCCGGAAATAGCCGAAGGCGTGGTTGGCGCCGTGATCACATTAATATTAATGGTAGCAAAGGATGTGCCGCAACTATTTGTAACTGAATAGGTGATAACTGTTGTCCCAACTGTAACACCGGTCAAAACCCCGGTTGAACTGCTTATGGTCGCAACAGATGGGTTACTCGAGGTCCAGGTACCTCCCGCGGTAGCATCCGCCAGGGTAATGGTTCCACCACCGGCACACACGGAAGTTGCACCAGTGCTAATGGCAGCCACAGATGGAACAGAACCGGAAACACTTACTGAACGGGAAGCAAAAGAAGCGCCGCAGCTATTGGCTACCACATAAGAAATGGTTGCCGTGCCGGACGCGATACCGGCAACAAGACCACTGGAAGCGCTTACTGTAGCAATTGAAGGAGCACTACTGGCCCATGTACCACCGGCAGTCGCATCGGTATAAGTTGTCGAGGCACCAGCACACAATGTGCTTGCACCCGATATGGCAGCTGGTGCAGCCGGAACGGTTTGCACCAAAAAGTTATGATTAGCCACCGCTGTACCGCAAGAGCTATATACTGAATATGTTATGGTATCTAACCCTGCAACATGGGCGTTGACTACACCCGTATAGGGCGATACCCAGGCAATGCTGGTGTCTGTACTTCCCCAAATGCCGCCGGAAACTGTGGACGTCAATGTAGCTGAAGTTCCCATACATGCTCCCGAGGCACCGGAAATAGTTCCTGAAGTTGGTGCCGCATTTACTGTTACTCCAAGAGTCACATTTCCATGCCCGGAAATACCATAGGTAATAGTTGCAGTGCCTGCAGAGATTCCTGTTACGACCCCGGTTGAGGTATTGACAGTCGCAACACCTGAATTACTGCTTGTCCATGTTCCACCAGTCGTAGAATCGCCCAAAGTAATAGTCGCACCGACACAGAATGCGGTTGAACCCGAGGCAACATATATTGCTGCCGGCCCTATTTTCCTCACCCTGTTGTTACCCAGATCTGCAATAAAAACGTTACCAAATTGATCAACCGACACACCTGTTGGATAGTCCAGGCGAGCAACCGTTGCGACGCCTGCATCGCCGGAATAAGCGCCAGTACCCGTTCCCGCGAATGTTGTTATTATACCACTTGCATTTACTTTACGTATACGGTGGTTGAATTCATCAGCAATGTACATGACGCCAGAGCCATCTACCGTTACACTGTAAGGTAAATTTAATTTTGCCGCCGTTGCAGCGCCAGTATCACCACTAAAACCAGATGTACCATTGCCGGCAACTGTTGAGATAATTCCAGACGTATTCACCTTGCGAATACGGTTATTGTAGCTGTCGGCAATATATACATTGCCATACCTGTCAACAGCAACGCCTTCTGGATAATATAAATATGCAGCAGTCGCGGGGTACCCGTCGCCGCCAAAACTACCACCACTGTGCCCGGCAATAGTGCTGATGACACCCGATGTATTAACTTTCCTGATTCTGTGATTGTACTGATCGGCGATATAAACGTTACCGAAAGTATCTACCGCCACTCCGCATGGGCGGAATAACGAAGCCGCTGTTGCCGGGCCGCCGTCTCCTGCGTATGTTGCGCCACCGTTCCCGGCAAATGTGCTGATAATGCCTGATGGAGTGATCTTCCGGATACGATCGTTCAGTTGATCGGCCACGTAAACATTTCCAGAACTATCTACAGCAACAGCACCCGGAAGGTGTAATTGAGCTGCTGTTGCCGCACCACCGTCTCCGCTGAATCCGGCGCTATCGTTACCCGCTATTGTTGTAATAATGCCGTTACGCGATATTTTACGAACCACATTATTACCGTCATCTGCTATATAAATATTCCCATTATTATCTGCTATAACTCCATAAGGATTGGAAAGCCTGGCTGCGGTTGCGGCGCCACCATCGCCTGTAAACCCGGACGTACCCGTGCCGGCAATGGTTGTAATGATTTGACCACTTGAGATTCCCGGGATAAGAGACAGGACAATAAGAGCAAAACAAATAATAAGGATTTGTTTCATACAGGGATTTAGACCGCAAATATACAATTAAAAAATCTAAAATATTGCAAATAAATATCTGCTTGTTTTACAATACAGGCGCACCAAAAATCATCTTCCTCGTGCCCGTAAAATGTCTGTTAATGAACATCTTGCGTGTTACCTGTATGCTGCACAACCTATCTGAAAATGTTCTTGTAACGACTCCCTCTGAACCGGGGACAAATAACAAAACCCGGCATTTTGCCAGGTTTTACTATTCCGGAATCCGGTAGTGTTATATATGAAGTGTACTATGTTCATTTTCAGGTATCTATTGCAATTCTTTAGTATCAGTTCCGGCAAGGGAGGTGCTTTTTATTCAAATACTTCCCTTACCCGTTAACATAGACGCAATAATTACCCTTTTCGTTAGTATGAACCCAAAATATTTCTATAAATGAGAGATAGGCCCTCGTGCTTCCCCAGCTATTCCACCACAATTTTCTCCATATATTGTTCATTTGCTGTTGCCGCAGAAACAAAATAGATACCTGAAGGCACATTAAGTTGAACGGCAGTCTCCTTATTCGTCCTGGTTTTCATTTGTTTGATCTTCTCCCCTAATATATTTGTGATGATGATCTGAACGTCTTCATTTGAACCTGAGGATAAGTTAAACGTAAATGAGCCCGTGTTGGGATTTGGGAAAAGTGTAAGTGAATGCTCATTGCCTACCATATTTACGCTTGTGTTGCATGCCCCGGGAGTACGAACAGAAAATGGAAATGTAGCCGTGTCCGACCCGCAGGAATTGGTGACAATATATAGCATATTCACTGTGCCTGGTGCCACGCTGGTTACAACTCCGGTTGAGGAAACGGTGGCGACAGACGTATTTGAGCTTACCCAAGTACCTCCGCTGGTGGAATCGGTAAGTGTAGTTGTATGGCCGGGGCAGAGGGTATCGGTACCATGTACTCCCGCAGTAAGCGGTAAAGAACAAGAGATCATTCTGATTCGCCCATTGCCACCATCGGACAAATAGACAGTGCCCGTTGCAGCTACATAGACATCATGGGGAAGATACATCAATGCTGAAGTAGCCGGCCCTCCATCACCTGAAAAACCACCACCCATACCACCTGAGCCCGCTACTGTAGAAATAATGCCAGCTGCAGAAACTTTACGTATTCTTTGATTAAAATCATCTGCAATATAGACATTCCCGAAATTGTCAGGCCTGGCTGACCAGGGGTTGTACAACATAGCTGCTGTTCCCGGTCCACCATCACCGCTGAAACCTGCGGTCCCATTGCCGGCTATCGTTGATATTATGCCCGATGAATTCACTTTCCGTACACATTGATTACTAAAATCAACTATGTAAATATTGTTTGCAGTATCTACATCAACGGCGTATACAAAATACATCTCTGCCGCCGTCGCCTGCCCCCCATCTCCAGAATATCCCGCAGTCCCGCTGCCCGCTACCGTCGAAATTATGCCTGACGGTGTAATTTTTCTAATCCTGTAATTGTAGCAATCTGCAAAGTACAGGTTACCATTTTTATCAAGTGAAAGTCCCATAGGGTTGGATATTTGGGCAAGAGAGGCTGGCCCCCCGTCGCCACTAAAGCCAAGAGTATCATTTCCTGCCAAAGTTGAAATTATCCCTGTGCTGCTGATCTTTCTAATTCTGTTGTTTCCCTGATCAGCAAAAATTACATTGCCGGAGGTGTCTACTGCGATGCCATGTGGCGCACTAATAAGGGCTGCAGTTGCGGGTCCTCCGTCACCACTAAATCCGCTGGTGCCACTTACACTCGCACTTCCAGCTATTGTCGTTACCACCCCTGACGCCGATATTTTACGAATACGATTGCCGATGCCCTCTGCAATGTACATATTCCCGGCCCGGTCAAATGTGAAGCCAACCGGATCCCCGATTTGTGCGCTACTCGCAGGACCGCCGTCACCAATAGTGGTACCTCCGACTCCTCCAATACCCGCAATGGTCGAAATAATTTGCCCCTTGGTCAATGAACCAAAAAAAATCCCAATAATTAATAATCCGTTCCTGAAACGCGCAGGGTTAATTGAGTACCTTTTCATTCGATAAATGTAAACAAATATTTAATGTGAAAAAAATGGCCGAAATGTACCTAAGCAGGTGAATTCAATCCTGCCTGGAATCTCTTTAGAAGCCCAACATATTCAGCCCAGTTTAATAAAAAAATACATGAAACGCCTGCGTCCTTAATCAAAAATTGAGCAACTTCCTTAAAACCAAGACGCAATAATTACCCTTTTCGTTAGTATGACGCCAAAATATCTCAATAAATGAGAGATGTGAACCGCTACTACCCAAGCTATTCCACCAAAACTCTATCTATATATTGTTCATTTGCTGTTGCCGCGGAAATAAAATAGACACCAGATGGCACATTAAGTTGAACAACCGTGGCCTTATTAGTGGTGGTTTTCATTTGTTTGATCTTCTCCCCTAATATATTTGTGATGATGATCTGAACTTCATCATTTGAACCTGAGGATAAATTAAACGTAAATGAGCCCTTGTTGGGATTTGGGAAAATTGCAAGTGAATGCTCATTGCCTACCATATTTACGCTTGTGTTGCATGCCCCGGGAGTACGAACGGAAAATGGAAAAGTAGCCGTGTCCGACCCGCAGGAATTGGTGATAATATATAACATATTCACTGTGCCTGGTGCCACGCTGGTTACAACTCCGGTTGAGGAAACGGTGGCGATTGAGGTATTAGAGCTTACCCATGTGCCACCTGTTGCCGTGTCTATAAGTGTTGTTGTGAAGCCCGGGCAAAGCGTATCGATTCCATGTATGGAAGCAGCTGATGGTGCCGCGGTAACGGTTATACTGCGAGTCATCGTAGTGGTGCCACAACTACCTGTCAAGGAATAGGACACAATTATTGTGCCGGCCGAAAGCCCTGTAACCACCCCAGAACTGCTAACAGTAGCAGCTGTAGATGTGCCTGAACTCCAGCTACCGCCAGTAGTAGAGTCAAACAACGTAATTGCAGCACCCTCACAAACTATAGTACTGCCTGTAATGGAGGCAACAACCGGAAAGCAGGACCCGAATTTTCTGATACGATGATTATACATATCTGCAAAATACACATCCCCGCCGGGACCGACTGTTAATCCCCAAGGGGCACTAATTTGCGCGGCTGTAGACACGCCACCGTCTCCGCTAAACCCATATGATGCCGTTCCTGCAATTGTACTTATTATTCCCGAAGGAGAAATCCTTCGAATCCGGTTGTTAGAGTTATCAGCAATATAAACGTTTCCAAAGGAATCAGTGGATACACCCATTGGATAATTCAATTTGGCTGAGGTAGCAGGGCCACCATCACCGCTATACCCATAAGAACCCGCGATGCCGGCAATTGTGTTAATTATGCCGGCAGTATTTATTTTCCGTATCCGCTGGCTTTGGTCTGAGATATAAACATTTCCAAATATATCTATAGATAAATCGGACGGGCTGGATAATGTCGCTGCACTTGCAGACCCGCCATCACCGCTAAATCCCCCGGATCCGGTTCCTGCAAATGTGCTTATAATTCCGGAAGGTGATACCATTCGGATAACGTGATTACTCCATTCAGCAAAATACACGTTTCCCATTGTATCTACTGCAACTCCACGCGGGGCATTTATCTCTGCAGCAGTCCCCTGCCCGCCATCACCACTATAACCTGCTGATCCGTTCCCGGCAATAGTTGTGATTATTCCAGAGGGTGATACCTTACGTATCCGGTGATTCGCATAGTCTCCAATGTATATATTACCGCTTCTGTCTATAGCAACTCCGAACACTGTGCTTAATTGAGCATCGGTTGCCGGCCCACCATCGCCTAACCCAGAGGATCCACCCCCTGCAACCGAAGTAATTATCCCCGATGGGGCTATCTTTCTTATGCGCTGATTATTATAATCACCTATAAAAATATTGCCTGAATTGTCAACGGCAACACCTTTTGGGAAATACAATCCCGCCCCGGTTGCCTGCCCGCCATCACCTGAATACCCCGTGGAGCCATTGCCTGCAACTGTCGAGATAATCTGACCGAATGTAACCTGGCCAGTAGCGAACATGGCAAAAATAAAGAACAAAATTCTCAAAATTGGGCTATAAAATTCCTTTTTCATAAAATATGGTTTATAGAAGCATGAAATTTAAAGTTAAATATGTTTCTATAAATCCCACAAAAAAAGGAACGAACGGTCGATTTTCTTCACAAACGGTAAAAAGTAGCCAATTTTTATTAACAAATAACAGCAAATACTCAACTAAATGGCTGCTTTTGAAAAACGAAAAAATCCGGAGTCGGGCTATCTATTTTTTGCGTAAAGTGGCAACAGGGGGAAAAGCGATGTCGAACTATTGCAGATCAACCCACCCCACATCTCGGGGACGTGGCGGTATTACAGGATATTCTTCTGAATCATCCACGGAAGTAATATAAACTTCCGGAAGCCAGGCGAGCAGAAACGTAATGAAGCTCAGGAGCAATAACGTAAAATCAGGGAATCCCTGTGTTCTTTCCTTTCTCATATTGGGCATATTAAAAGGTGATAAAAAGTAAAGGTCATATAAAAAAGGTCAGGCATGAAAAATAAGGAACGAACGGTCGTTCTTTTTCACTAACGGTCAACGCCTGATGGTCATAGCATAAAAAATCAAGCCACCCTGTGATTACAGAGTGGCTTGATTTAACTATTCTTCATAAAACGACTGGTGTGTAGTAAAGCAGAAATTATTTGCAACTACCTGCGTTTTGCTCTTTTTACTTTTTACTTTTTACTTTTTACTTTTTACTTTTTACTTTTTACTTTTTACTTTTTACTTTTTACTTTTTACTTTTTACTTTTTACTTTTTACTTTTTACTTT
>CANCOG010000255.1 GCA_947379685.1 Flavipsychrobacter stenotrophus
GAGTGCAGCATCGGTAGCTGCACCACCATCGCCCCAGAATCCCTGCCTGCCACCTGCGTAGGTGCTGATAACGCCTGAGGTGTTTACCCTACGAATACTCTGGTTAAGCTGGTCTACGATGTAAATATTACCGGAAGCATCAATTGTAACCGCTCTCGGGTTATATAATTGTGCGGAAGTTGCGTCTATTCCGTCGCCATTGTAGCCCGGAGTTCCGGTACCGGCGATAGTGGAAATAGTGCCCGATGGGGTCACTTTGCGAACCAGGCTTCTAGCGGCATCGGCAATATACAAGTTGCCGCTGGCATCGTAGCATGTTCCCGATGCGAAGTTAAGTTCTGCGGCAGTTGCAGGACCGCCATCGCCCGAATAACCGGCCGAGCCTGTACCGGCAATGGTGTTAATAATTTGCGCCTTCGACTGGAATGATGACATTACAGGAAGTGCACACATTGCGAAAAAAGCACCTTTCGCAATAGTCTTGAACATTGTCTGTGTCCTTTTCATACGTTAACTTGTTTTTGTAAGTGAATAATTGAAAGCAATAAAGAGAGGAGATTTAGAAAAAAATCTATCGTTCAGCAGCATGCCAGTTGACGACTGAAATACTCCGTTTTGACAATGCAATACTATTCACGAAAAACAACCAAAACAACACTCAAAAAAGAGTCAAAAAAATGCGACAAACCACTAAATAATTTGTTTACAATGCAATACGACTAATAAAAATATGATATTTATCAGGAATTTGACAAAAATAGAGCGGTAAATGCAGGGAATTTGACAAAAAAAGGGCCAAAATGCGTGGTGCATTTTGGCCGAAAATCACTTGAAATACTGGAATGATTGGTGGGAATTTCGATATTATTATTTCATATACTCACTAGGTCGTTTTCCGAAGCGTTCAAAAAACTGTTTCGAAAAATAACTGAGGTGTTCGTAACCTACGCGTTTGGCAAGGTCATCGAGCTTGAATACCTGGCCGGTAACCAAAAGTTCGTAGGCTTTCATTAGCCTGATTTCTTTAATAAGTTGTGCCGGGGTACAGCCGGTGAAACTTTTTGCATATGTATACAAGCGCCGCTCGGTGAAGCCAAATTCCTTCGCAACATCGTTTACGGACAACTCAATATTGTTAATACGTGAAACGACAAAGACTGTGAACTTCTCCCGGAATTCATCGGCTTGCTGGCTGGAAATTGGTTCGACTTCCGGCCCGGTGGGCTGGCTGACATATTCACTCCTTTCCAAATTGTTTTTGAGCAGGTTGTAAGCGCGCACAATAAGCTCATTCGTGACGAATGGTTTTACAATATAATCATCAACACCCATGCGCAATAAACTGAACTGGTTTTCAGTGTCGGCCAGGGCGGTAAGCATGATTACGGGAATGTTCTTATATGTTTCGTTTACTTTAAGTTGACCGACCAGTTCGCGCCCGTCCATCACCGGCATCATCAGGTCACTGATCACCAGGTCTACAGACTTATCTTTTAATATCGTCAGTGCCTCCTGCCCATTGCCTGCCTCTATAATATTTACGGAAGTACCAAATATCTCCCTGAGGTAGTACCTCATTTCCACATTGTCTTCTATAATCAATACGTCCTGCCTGCGTTTAAATATTGACCAATCGCTAATTTCAACTGCACCCTCGCCCGGGTCAATGTCTGATTCCGGTACATTTTCGGCTAACGGCAGGTACATGGTAAATGTAGTACCCACTCCCTGAGTGCTGGTGACGTCTATGTTACCACCCAGCAACAACAGGAATTCTTTTACGAGTGCCAACCCGATGCCTGCACCCTGTGCCTTGGCATTATCGGTAGTTTTACCCTGGTAGAAACGTTCAAAGATGTGCGGGAGGTCTTCGGCACTAATTCCTGCACCTGAATCGCTGAGCTGAATGATGAGCTGCTTTCCATTGTCTGAGACACCGGTCTCAAACTTTATCCACCCACCTTCGCGGTTAAATTTAATGGCGTTGTATACGAGGTTATTAATGATCTTCCCAAACTTATCTTCATCTATATTAATATAGGTGTTGGCAGGGAGGTTATTGACATAATCTAACCTGAGGTGCTGCTTCTGAAACAGGCTTTCAAAGCTATACACCATTCTTTTGAGGAGCGGCGCTGCTTCCCTTACCGTATATTTTACCTCCAGATCCTTGGTTTCCAGTTTTGAAAGATCTAATATTTCCTCAATCATTTGCTGCAGCTTCAGGCTGTTGCTGTATGCAATCTCCAGTCGTTCGGCGTCTTTCGGTTTGTTAGCCTGATGGGTATCCTTAACCAGCTCTATCATACCCGATAACAGGGTTGCAGGAGTGCGCAACTCATGTGAGATATTGGCCAGGAATTTTGATTTCATTTTGGCGGCAATGGTTATCTGCTCCATCTGGTCATTGATCACTGCCTTTTGCTCGCTCAATACCTTGTTGCGGGCCACGGTGCGGCGGTAAATAATAATTACAGCGACAATAACGCCTGCACCCAATATTAAACTAACTATGAGTATAATACTTAGTATCTGTTGCTTCTGCGCCTTTACTTTTTGCAGTTCGTTCTCGTCTATTAACTGCTTTAGTTCCCTGTTCTTTTCCGACAGATGGAACTTCGAATCAGCCTCGGCTACATCATCCTCTTGTATCCGGGCTATAACCGTATCCATAAAATCGACATATTTTTTATGGTATAACGCAGCACCGGCACCATCGCCCTTTGCTTTAAGCGTGTTGTATAATAATTCCAGCAATTCCTTGTTCAGGTTATAACCATCGAAATTAAATTCCTGGCCCTTGATCAATTCCTCCGCCTTTTTCCCGTATAACAATGCCGAATCTGGCTGGTTGAGCGCTAAATATGCGCCTGCCAGCTCCTTAAATACAATCAGATATACATCGGAAAGTTTTGCTGTGTGGTCGTTAAGGGCAATGGTGCGTTTATAGATATCAACGGCTTTTGTATTGGCACCGCTGCACTTAAGCGCGATACCATATTCAATATTTATATCAATAATTACGGAGGTATCCCTTGACTGTGAAAGGCAGTATTCGAAGAGGGCAATTGATTTGTTGTAATTGCCCAGGTTCTTGTATAAAATACCCAGGTTTATTTTTGTATTGATTGCCTTTTGCCGGGCACCGGTCTTATTGAATATGGAATCGGCCTTTAAACCATACCTCTCTGCTTCTTTGTAATTCTTTTGTTTACCGAAAGCCGCCATGGTCATGGAATAATTTTTGGCCAGGCCATTGAGGTTACGCATGGAATCATTGATCCTTATGCTTCTGTTCAGGTATTCGAGTGCGGCAGAAATGTGATTCACCCTTAGGTGCAGGGTGGACATAAAAGTCAAGAAATTCACCTCACGGGTTTTGTCATTTTCAGCCATGGCCAGCTCTAGCCCGCTGGTGGCTTTTTCCATGCACAAATTGTCATTTGCCCCGTTCAGCAAACGGCATTCGGCTTCCAGGAACGCCATTTTCCGTTCTTTGTTGTGGAGGTCACCGGCCATTGAAATAGCAATATCCAGTTGCTTTAACGCTTTCTCCGGTTTGTTTTGGTTAGCAAGGTACAGCCCGTTGGCTGCTTCAGCTTCCATGGTTATGGAATCGTCTTTTATTACTTGCGTGATAGCCTTGAGCTGGTCCAGGTACTTTCCATACGAATCGGGATTGTCATCCTGCATTGCAGCAACAATGCCAAGCAGCAATAATGCTTTTTGTCGTTCATTTTTAGTTTTGCCTAGCTGGCTGCGAAGGCTGTCAGCTATATGTGGGTCTGATTCCTGTCCGGCAGATACTTCAACAATTAGGCACAGAGCAATAATAAAGACACTTTTCACAATTTTCAGCATGGGCATATCCTGATTATTACAATTACCATTTAGCAATAAAAATAAACAGAAAAATCTTACAACTGCTATTAATAGCAGATTACCATGTTACGCCTGTAAATTTGCGACTACATATAATTGCGGGAAGCTAAAAACAAATCGGTCATTCGCTTTTCACCAACCTAGCCAAATAGAAACGCGGATCCTTTTTTTCGGGACCCGCGTTCCAGTTATTAATTTGTAACAATATTATTCTACTACTACCTTTCCACTGTAAACTTTACCACCAGTGTTCACTCTTACAAGATAAACGCCTGCAGGAACACTATCCATATTTATTTCGAGTGCTTTTTCCTGAGTGGTTGTAGCAATAATTACTTTACCACTAATGTCAGTTACAGTCAACGTAGCATCACCAGTACTTCCGGTAATTTCTACATGAATGATACCGCTGGTTGGGTTAGGATACAGTTTGATACCACCTTCTTCGTTGATGGCTAAACCTGAACCGTTTTCTTCAGCACCACGTGAAGCAACTACATCAAGTGCGTAACCAGCAACACTGGTACCGCAATAGTTGGAGACACGGTAGTAAATAGAATCAGACCCTATTGATCTGCCACGAACAAGGCCGCCTGAATTAATAGTGGCAACAGCAGTATTCGTACTGCTCCATATACCACCTGTTCCTGAAGTAGCCAATGTAATAGTAGCACCATTAATTACTGTAGTTGGTCCTGTAATAGTTCCCGCATTTGGAGCCGGAGCTACAGTTACAGTTTTGGTTGCCCTTCCTGTTAAACCGCAGCTGTTGGTTACTGAGTAAGATATTACCGCAGTTCCTGCAGCAATAGCAGACAAACTACCTGAAGCTGAAACTGAAGCAACTGAAGCAGCAGAAGTACTCCAGGAGCCACTCATTGTAGCATCAGCAAGAGAAGCTGAACCACCAGGGCAAAGTGGTGTTGAGTAACCGGTAATTGCGGCCACATTTGGCGCACCGGCTACAGCAAATGGCCACCTGGCCGATGCGCTGCCGCATGAGTTAATAACAGTATAATAAATAGTATCCCTGCCAGAAGCTACTGCAGTTACTGTACCGCCTGAAACTGTTGCTATAGTATTGTTGGTGCTGCTCCATGTTCCACCAGTTGTTGGGTGTGTAAGCGTAAAGGAATTACCAGGGCATAAAGGTGAGGCCATAGTACTTGCGCTAAAGCCTGGTATAGCACCTGGTACCTGAACGGAAACAGTATCGGTTCCCTGGCTCCAGCAACCTAATGCATTGTAAATCCTATAATTTACCCATCCCTGACCACCATGAAGTCCGGTTACGACACCACCGGCGCTAGTAGTAAGCACCGTACCTGGTGTACTGTTCCATGAACCACCTGAAGGTGAACCGCTAAGCGTTGTAGTTCCTCCCACGCAGATCACTGATGTACCTGAGATGGTTGGTACAGCAGGCAATGCGTTAACTGTAACATGTATTACTGTTGTAGCTACATCAGTACCGTCCGATACCTGAACAGTAAAAGCATCGCTGCCAACATAGCCTGAAACCGGTGTATAATATAGAGCTGTGGTACTGAGAACGCCTCCTGTACTGGTTGCTGAATAAGTGGCCATTGCCGTGCCGTGCGATGGAGCTGAAATTACGCTCCAGGTAAGTGTTTGACCAATATTCCTGTCACTTACTTTCATCAAATGGTTCATTGCAGAATTAACCCAGTTAGTACAAACACTCATATTCTGGCTTGTACCACCTGTAAATACGGGTGTATAGTTGGTTGCATTGTCAACCTTGCGGATAACATGGTTTGTTCCGTCAGCGATCAACAGATTGCCATTTTCATCCAAACCTAAACCTTCCACAGTAGACCCTATTCTAGCCGCGGTTGCCGGACCTCCATCACCAGTATATCCAGTAGACCCGTTGCCCGCCACAGTACTAATTATGCCAGAAGTATTGATCTTGCGCACACGGCGGTTTCCTTCGTCAGAAATGTAAACATTGCCCATATCGTCAGCATCAATACCCCATGCAATACGCACGCGAGCAGAAGTTGCGGGACCACCATCGCCTGTATAACCTATCAGGCCGTTTCCTGCATATGTAATGATGACCCCCGAACTGCTTACTTTTCTGACCCTGTTGTTTTGGTGATCGAGAATGTACAGGTTGCCATTATCGTCCATGGAAATACTGGTTGGCTGGTTTAACTTTGCGGCTGTGGCCATGCTACCGTCTCCACTGAAACCTGACGATCCATTTCCTGCATATGTGGTAATTACATGAGTAGAATGGTCAACTTTACGAATTACATTATTGTCAACATCAGAGATATATACATTTCCCACAGCATCGGTTTCCAGGCCCCACATACCGTTTAATTCGGC
This sequence comes from Flavipsychrobacter stenotrophus, assembly GCA_947379685.1. GTDB lineage: Bacteria > Bacteroidota > Bacteroidia > Chitinophagales > Chitinophagaceae > Flavipsychrobacter > Flavipsychrobacter stenotropha_B. Next base: position 6,241 of record CANCOG010000255.1, read on the forward strand.
ATCGGTTGCGGCACCACCATCTCCGCTATAACCAAACGAACCTGTTCCGGCAAAAGTTGTGATGATACCTGCTGCACTTACCTTTCTTACCACATTATTGTCATAGTCACTGATATATATATTTCCAGCATGGTCAATGTCAACAGCCACAGGACTACTCAGACTAGCCGCTGTAGCCGGGCCACCATCGCCACTATAGCCTGCTGAACCATTACCAGCCACTGTTGTAATTACACCTGACGGGCTAACTTTACGTACTACATGATTGGCCTGATCGACGATGTAGTACTCGCCATTTACTGTATATGAAGCCTCAACATCGGTCGGAAGGTCCAAACGTGCCGAAACTGCAGCACCACCATCACCGCTATAACCCGAGGTGCCTGTACCGGCTATAGTATTAATGTTTTGAGCATGGACATTAGCGCATCCTATTACCAGAGCCAGTGCCGAAATCCTTGTCATTTTTTTAAGCATACCAGAAACTTCATGCTTTCTGAAGCTATTTTTTACATTTTTTTTCATACACCTATTTTTTAACAGTTTGAATTAATTGAGACACAAACTTATTACAGCTGCATACCTGATTAAATGACAGGCATTTGCGAGGTGAATGATTATTGTTATTGGGTGTACTGATTTTCATCAGGCTATCTTAAAGTTGCTTTTATGCCCTGCGGCACGAAGGCTATTTGCAACAAAAAAATGCGCCCGGCAAAAAGCCAGGCGCATAAAAGCTCAATCAAAAAAGAGGTTTATTCAACAACTATTTTCTCTGTGTACAGGTTGCCCGATACATTTACGCGTACCATATAAATACCCGCAGGAACGTTGCCCAGGTTAACTTCCAGCGTTTTTTCAGTTGTTGTTTTTGTGACAATTTCCCGGCCACTGATGTCTGATATGATTACGAGTGCCGTTTCCAAATTCCCGGGCATATCGATGGTAATGATACCTGACGAAGGATTAGGGTAGAGACGGATGCCAGCATCGATAGC
>CANCOG010000256.1 GCA_947379685.1 Flavipsychrobacter stenotrophus
ATTATTAAAACCAATGATGGTATTGCGGGAAATTCAAAGGATAAATAGATATTTGCACCCTGAAGTATGAAAATGAAAATAGGTATTGTTTGTTACCCGACATTTGGTGGTAGTGGTGTTTTGGCAACGGAGCTGGGTATGGCTTTGTCCGACAAAGGCTACGAGGTACATTTTATTACCTACGAACAGCCGGTTAGGTTAAGCCAGAGCTTCCATCCCAATATTTATTTTCATGAGGTGAAGGTGCCTACTTACCCATTATTTGCATTTCCCCCTTACGAAACCGCCCTGGCCAGTGCTATGGTTAATGTGATCGTGAACAATAAGCTCGATCTGTTGCACCTGCACTACGCTATTCCGCATGCATCGGCGGCCTTTTTCGCACGGCAGATACTCAAAAAATCAGGGTTGGATATTCCTTTTATCACCACACTTCATGGTACCGATATCACTTTGGTTGGTAAAGATCCTACTTATGCACCTGTAGTTACTTTTTCAATCAATGAAAGCGACGCAATTACTGCGGTATCAGATAACCTGCGAGAAGAGACCTTACGCTCGTTCAAAATTGAAAAAGAGATACATGTCATTCCCAACTTTGTAGACATTAAACGTTTTCATCAGACGGATAAAGACCACTTTAAACAAATGCTGGCACCCGATGGTGAACGCATCCTGGTGCATGTTTCCAATTTCAGGGCAGTGAAGAGGGTAGAGGATGTAATTCATATCTTCAACAATGTGAAGAAGGATATCCCTTCCAAGTTGCTTATGATAGGCGATGGCCCCGAACGCCAGAAGGTAGAAGACCTGGCCAGAGAACTTGGCATTTACCAGGATATCCGCTTCCTCGGCAAACAAGAGCAGATAAGTGAGATATTAAGTATTTCTGACTTGTTTATTTTGCCATCAGCTACCGAAAGTTTCGGACTATCGGCCCTCGAAGCAATGGCCTGCAGCGTACCGGTAATTTCTACAAATGCCGGCGGGTTACCCGAGATCAATGAGCAAGGCAAAACTGGCTTCCTGAGCGATGTAGGCGATATCGACGATATGTCGCGCCACGCCAAGTATATCCTTAGTGACGATGATCGTCTGAAGCACTTTAAAAAGGCTGCCATTACTCAGGCCCGCCGCTTCGAAAAGCAGCACATCATCCCGCTATATGAGAAATTGTACTGCGAAGTGGTGAGTAGTTGTAAACACTAATATTTAGTAAATTTTGAATTTATTACCACGGCCTGTCCGCAGTAGGTATATTAATAATTAGCCATTAATAATTATCAATTAGTTTGTTCACATTCCCTTAACCTATGCGCAACAATTCCTTAATCTCCGCTTAATGTTGCCGCAATAGTCCGCTATTAATTTCGTGCCAAAAAATAATGGCTAAACTTTTCCTTTCGTTAATCTCTTTCCTATTTGTAATCAATTCATTTGCAGGTACTATTAAAGGTACCGTTTCAGAAGAAAAAAATGGAGCACCGTTGGTGGGAGTAATGATTGCATACCGCAACGTTGATACAGTAAACGGCCCCAAAGGCGGGACGGTAACCGATATTGATGGTAAGTATGAGTTAACTATGTCCGAGGGTGACTACACGCTGACCATAACGTATTTCACTTTTGAAAACGAGACACGGAGTGTGAAGGTTGAAAAAGGAAAGGATGTATTGCTCGATGTGAAGATGAGACCGGTCGTAACTGAGCTGAAGGGAGCTGAAATAAAGGCTAAGAAGATCACCAATACCGAAGCCGCAGTAATAAATGAGATAAAACAGAGTAACTCAGTTGTAAGTGGTACAAGTTCTTCACAGATTTCGAAGTCAATGGACAGGAACGCTGCCGACGTAGTGAAACGCATTCCCGGTGTTACTATTCAGGACGATCGTTTTGTCGTGATACGCGGATTGGCTGACCGTTACAACACTGTTTGGCTGAACGACGCTGGTGCCCCTAGCAGCGAGGCCGACAAAAAATCATTTTCTTTTGATATCATTCCAAGCGGACTTATCGACAGGGTGTTAATATTTAAAACACCATCGCCCGAATTGCCCGGCGATTTTGCAGGAGGTATGGTGAAAGTATACACCACAACCTTGCAGGATAAAAACCAGTTGACTGTTAGTTTGCAGTCATCAAGCAGGCAAGGCACAACAGGCAAATCGTTTAGTTACAATGAGCCTTCTAAAACCGATTGGTTGGGCTACGACGATGGCAGCCGCAGCATTCCATTCGGTACACCGGACAGGGTAAATAAATCTGCCGCCGACCAGAACCACATGGCTATTACCAAAGCCTTTCGCAACGATTGGGCGATAAAGCAAAACACAGCCGCTCCCGATATGCGCTTCTCAGCTGCCTACAGTGGAGGATTGAAATTTAAGAAATTCAAAATCGGGAACACGCTCGGTTTAACTTACGCAAACACAAAAACAAATTATGTCACTAACAGGCAGGATTGGGACTCGACAAAGACAAGAAACTATGATTATGATGACGCTACCTACTCAAATACTGTGAGTGTGGGCATATTGGAAAATGCTGGGATCTCTATCGGTAATTCCAAAATTGAGTTCAAAAATTTGTATAGCCAGGTAGGAAAATCATCTGTAATGATACGTAATAATGGATTGGATAGCAATCAATTACCGGAACGCAGCTATGCCATGGGTTACGACAGCAAAGCAACCTATTCTACACAGCTTTCCGGTTCACATAAAAGTAAAGACGACTCAAGAAAATACAACTGGACCATTGGGTATAATGATGTTTTTAAAAATATGCCCGATCTGCGGAGGATTAAGTACACCATGTCCGGTTCCGATACTACTTTCAAAGCATCGGTGGTGCCATATGTGAGTCCTAATTATGGTGGCGGGCGCTACTACATGTCATTATATGAAAAAGTGTACAGTTTCAACCATCAGTTTTCCCAGAAAATAAACGTGACAAAGGATTTTAATTTTACAGTTAACGTCGGAAACTACATTGAGGCAAAACGCCGTGCCCTGAATATCAGGCAGTTTAGTTACACCATCAAATCTATTAGCAACGGTGCGCATGCAGATTCATTGAATCGCCTGGATATCAATAATATTTTTGCAGACACAAACGTAGGTGGCCCAAAGAACTTTATAATCGACGAAGGGACAAACAGTTCTGACAAATATAAAGCAAAAAATGACCTGATTGCTAGTTTCGTTTCGGTAAATGTTCCAATAGGAAAGCACGTGAATATTGTAGCAGGTGTCAGAGACGAACGCAATGAACAATCTATAGCCACCTTTGTAAGCACAGATACGATAAATAAAAGTTACAAAACAGACTTCATATTGCCTTCATTGAACATATCTTACAATTTTTCTGATAAGAGCCTCATCCGCGCAGCAGTTGGCAAAACCCTTAACCGGCCCGAATTCAGGGAGTTCGCTCCGGTTACGTTCTACGATTTTGAAGACATAAACCTAGTTAAGGGCAGCCTTCAATACAGCAATACCTGGCATGACGGACATTCACTGGCAGTAGCCGAAATCCAGAATTATGATTTGCGTTATGAATATTATCCTTCGGCGGGCGAAATGATTCACGTAGGCGCATTCTATAAGTCTATGAAGAACCAGATTCAGCGAATAATTGATTATCAGACTGGCGGCGACAATAAGACGTTGACGTTCATTAACGGTAAAACAGCCTATGTTACTGGTCTTGAATTGGATATTAGGAAGAACCTCGTTTTCATTGATAACAAATTAGGAACGAAGTTCTTTAAGGACATAAGTTTCGTTGGTAATTTTGCGTTCTCGAAAAGTGAATCAAAAGTTGATACTTCGCTCGTTCATGGGCAAATACCTGTTTCTACACTTCAGGGACAATCTCCTTATGTGGTAAACATGGGCGCCTATTACCAGAATGATCTATTGGGTATGAAAGGCTCCATTTTGTATAATGTGTTCGGAGGCAGGCTATATGCCACAGGTACAGTCCAGAATTCTGGTGAAAGTATAGGTGAGGCTCCATTCCAATCTTTGGATTGTACCATATCGAAAACTTTTAAAAAGCACTATATCCTCAACCTGGGCGTGCAAAATCTGCTTGATTCAAAGGTGTCTTTCGTTAAGGACATTAACCGCGATAATAAATTCGACCCCAATACTGTCGACAGGCAATACAAATTATATAGCCCCGGTAGGTATTTTACAATAGGGTTAAAGGTGAATTTTTAATATAAATTACTGAATTTTTTTTCAGTGGTATGATCAGTTACTTAGAATAACGGTTGATCAGATCCCAAATATCCTCCCCCTTTCACTTTGCGATATCAGTGAAAGGGGGATTTTTTTTGAAGGGAAGCAGCACATTAAAAATGAGGCTTTACATTCCGGTAACAATAGCGTCATGCTTGCATAACCTTGGCTTAATCTGGAGATAACATACTGAAAATAGCTTTGCAATAAATTAAACAACTATAGTATGAAGAAAATTCTTCTTTCAATTTGCTTATTGGTGGCCGGGTTAAGCCAGTCAAATGCTTACACTACAATTACGGTCCAGGACAGTATCTCGACTAACACGCATTGGACTTGTGATAACCAGTACTTGTTGAAGGGTTACGTTTATGTAACTGCCGGTGCAGTGCTTACGATCGATTCGGGTGTTATCATTAAAGGTGATAAAGACTCTAAAGGCGCATTGATTGTCGAGCGCGGTGCGCAAATTATGGCAATGGGTACACCAAAACACCCAATCGTGTTTACCTCTAATCAGCCAGCTGGCAGCCGTTCTTATGGCGACTGGGGTGGAGTAATTTTATGTGGTAATTCACCGGTAAACTGGTCTGCAGGTCAGGCTCAGGTTGAAGGTGGACCACGTTCTTTTTATGGCGGTTCTAACCCGGCAGACAATAGCGGTGAAATGCATTTTTGCCGTATTGAATTTGGCGGTATTGCATTTTCCCCAAATAACGAAGTTAATGGTCTTACTTTTTGCGGCGTAGGTACTGGTACTAAGGTAGATCATATCCAGGTGTCTTATAGTGGAGACGATAGCTACGAGTGGTTTGGTGGAAGTGTAAATGCTAAATATCTTGTCGCTTATGCAGGATGGGACGATGACTTCGATACCGACAACGGCTACACGGGAAAGAACCAGTTCATAGTAGGTTTAAGAGACCCTTATGCTGCTGACCAGAGTGGTTCAAAAGCTTTTGAAAGCGATAGCTACCAGTCAGGTACTGCAACAGGTTTATCAGGCGATACATCTCATTTAACAAAGCCGGTTTTCTCTAACTGTACAATCATCGGACCATTGGTTAATCCTGGTTCAACAGCATACGATCCTCAATTTGTTGCAGGTGCGCATATTCGTCGCGGTAGTGCTATCAGCATCCTGAACAGCATCATCGCTGGTTACCCTGCTGGTTTGTTGATCGATGAATCATCTGCATCTTTTGGCTCTACTGTTGCAAATATTGGTAATGGTATCCTTCAGTTCAGGAACAATATCATTTGTGGTATTCCCTCATCTTCTTATAACAAAAATGTTGTATTTGTAAAGGACGGCGCTCGCTCATTGACCTCTACTGCTACAATGTCTGATACTACAAGTTCTGGTACTTATTGGGATTCTGTTTCTGCTCACGTTGCAGTTGGCCCATATAGCTTTTTAAGGAATCCTTCATTTCACAATGCTGAGTTTACTACTGAACAAACAGGTGTACGTTTAGGTAATCCATTCAACCTTGCTAACCCGGGTATGGTGCCAACAAGCACATCCCCAATTGTTTATAGCTCTACGCATTTTACTAGCTGGGGTTCAGGAGTTAATGATGTGTTTAATCCAATGGCACCAATTAACTACGATACTACGAGTCCTGCTACTTACAATGTTCCAGGTTTTGCGCCTGATTTCACAAACACTAAGGCTAATGATGCATTTTTTACTCCAGTAAATTACGTTGGTGCATTCGCTGGCACTGGTCACACATCTGATAACTGGATGTACGGATGGTGCAATTTCGACCCATTGAACGAAAACTATGATGTAACTTGCTATACTGCACCTATTATTGACAGCCACCTGGTAGTTAATCCAACTGCAAACCCATCTTCTCAGATCGTTAAGGTATTCCCTAACCCTGCAAAGGATATGGCTACAGTATCTGTTGAAGTTGAGCACGTAGGTTTAGTGAAAGTCATGATGTTAGACCTTTCTGGTCGTCTGATCAAGGAAATCTACAATGGTCCAGCCGCTGCGGGTACTATTGCTTATGATTTCAATACGAGCGAATTGGCAAACGGAACTTATGTGATCTCTGTTAATTCAGACGGCAAGCATAAGATTATGAAATTCAGTGTAGTAAGATAATAAGAGCAGAATAAATGGATGATCAGGCCGGTTTGGGTATTCCCCAGGCCGGCCTTTTTTCTTTAGGTTCAGGAAATCGACCATTAAGCCATTGAGCCATCCAGCCATTAAGCCAATGAGCCACTAAAAGTGATAACATTTTTTAACCTTAACAATTCAAAGCAAACTATTACTTTCGCAGTCTAATCTTTCCAAATGGTACAAACAGATTATATCCACGTCCCCTACGGTAGAACCGTACATGGCGAAGATGAAGTAGCCGCAGTGGTTAATGTATTACGTACATCTACCCAAATGGGTAAGAATGTACGTGAAATGGAAGAGCGTATTGCTGCTCTCTATAACAAGAAATACGGTATAATGGTAAACAGCGGCTCATCGGCCCTGTACCTCGCTGCCGATCTCATGAACTATGAGCCCGGAGCGGAAATAATTACACCTGCCCTCACATTCTCTACAACGGTTGCCCCTATTGTGAAAAAAGGCTGGATCCCTGCCTTTATTGACGTAGAAGAAGGCACTTACAACCTCGATGCCAACAAAGTAGAGGAAATGATAACGCCTAACACCAAGGCGATGATCATCCCTAACCTTATGGGCAACCTCCCTGACTGGAAGGTGCTTCGCGAAATTGCAGACAAGCACAACCTTTTTGTGCTTGAAGATTCTGCCGATACGCTTGGCGCTGAAATTGGCGGGTCTTCTTCAGGGCGCTTTACCGACATGAGTACCACCAGTTTCTATGGCTCTCACATCATCAATTGTGGTGGCAATGGCGGTATGTTGTGTGTTAACCAGGATGCACACTACGAC
>CANCOG010000257.1 GCA_947379685.1 Flavipsychrobacter stenotrophus
GCAAGAAATACTTTGTGCTCGTTTCTGTATTTTTGATGGCTTAACGACCGGATATATTTATTTTGCGCTTTAGACAACATGGTAGCACAAAACTATAATATTAATAACGAATGCTAACAGAATTTGGTGGTGCCTTGTTTTGTTAAAAAATACGCTTCTAGTAAATGTGGTGCAGAATTTGCGCTACCAACAGTACCTTTAAGAACAGGGATGAGGAATAAACGGGCAATGCTGGAAATCATTTGTGCAAGTATACTGCTGGTAGCGGCCTTATTTGTGACGGGATGCAGCAGCACGAAAAATATAGGTAATAATGATTCCCTGCTGGTTAAGAATAAGGTAACGCTGAAAAGCAACAATATTATATATAATAAAGGAGAGATGAAGGACAACCTGCTCAGGCTTGTTGTTCAGAAAACCAATTCTAAAGAGTTTGGGGCACGGCGCAAACTGTGGTATTATAATTTCAGGTACGATAAATTTCATTCCCGGCCAGACAGCCTGTTGCCTAAAAGCGCGGAACGCCCTGTATTATTAGACACGTCTGCAATTCCACGAAGCATTGCCAATATGCGGGCCTACCTGTTCAACCAGGGCTACTTCTATGCCAAAATATACGATACTATTATTACTAAAGGGAAAGAATCAACTGTAAGCTACACAGTAAATACAGGTAGTAACTACCTGGTCAATAAGGTAAACTACCTGGTAGATGACAGCGCAATTGCCCTCATAGTAAGAGAAGCTGCCTCAGGGTGCATATTGAAAAAGAACAAGGTCTATACCTACTCTATGTTCGATGAAGAGCGAAGCAGGCTAGGGGCGGTTATCAGGAATAAAGGATATTACCGGTTTTCTCAGGAAAACATCAGGTTTGAGATTGATACGATGGACAAGGCCTTTTTCAGGGACGTAGAAAACCCGCTGGAAAATGCCATAAATTTTATCGCCAATTCAAAAAGTAACAAAAAGCCCACAAACGATATCAACGTCTTCATTCGCTCGGTAGAAGACTCATCCAATGTACCCTTCAGGATGGGGTATGTTAGGGTATATGCCGACTATGGTGGAGTTGGTGACTTGCTATATGATTCTGTTACCAGCCTGGAAACGAGAGACAGCATTCAGTTCCGGTTTCATGAACACTACGTGCATCCCCAGGTACTGGCAGACCATCTTTATTTCAGGCCCGGGAAATTGTACGCTCAGGAAGATCATGACAAAACCACTGTCAAACTCAATGAGCTGGGCATATTCCAATATATAAGAATACAGCTAACCGAGCGAAAGAAAGACAGTACGCTCAATTGCAGTATTTACCTTAATCGGAATAAGAAGTACGAACTTACCCGGAACTTCGAGGTATCTAATGGATCTACCTATGCATTGGGGAGTTCTGCAACAGTTGGTTTCCGCAATAAAAATTTTGGCAAGGGAGCCAATTTACTGGTGATAGCCTTAAACGGTGGTCTTGAACTCTCCTACAACGAAAAAAAGGGCCAGGGCTTTGTTGATCATTTTGACCTGCTGACAAAGTACTACGGTCTTAACTCCAGTATCGATTTCCCAAAATTCCTTGCCCCGGTGGGTACAGGTTTGTTCGACAATTCTAACCTGCCACGCACGATAATTACAGCCGGCGCCAATGTGGTTGACCGTGTTCAGTATTTCACGTTGGTAAATACGAGTACTTATTTCAAGTACAACTGGCATGCAACCCGGTCGCAGATATGGGAATTATCTCCACTGTTCGTTAACGTGATCAGCCTGCCAAGGAAAACGGCTGATTTTCAGGCCCGACTGGACACCAACAAATTCCTGAGTGACAGCTATAAGGAGAATTTTATTGAAGGAGAAAGCCTGACCTACCTCTTCAACAATATAGAGAAGAAAATGGGGCGTAATTACTTCAGGTTAAAAGTGACCCTGGAAGAAGCTGGCGGGCTCCTGGGCGGGCTTAACTCGGTGGGCTATGCGCTGAATGACCTGTTCCGGATACACTACGCCCAATACGTGAAGTTGGATCTTGATGTACAGAAGTTCTTTACCCTGCCGCATTCTGTGTTTGCCTTCCGCTTTTATACCGGCATTGGCAGTCCGTATGGCGCATCTGATGCCTTACCTTACGTAAAACAATATTATGTGGGTGGCCCTTACAGCCTGAGGGGCTGGCGCATCCGCAGCCTAGGCCCGGGGAGTTTTGTTGATCCAGCAGCGGCTACCTCATCAAACACACTGGATAGAACTGGTGACATTAAAATAGAAATGAACGGAGAATACCGCTTCCCGATATTGCCATTGTTTGCAGGTACAGTAAAAATGAATGGAGCCCTGTTTAGCGATGTGGGTAATATCTGGTTGGCAAAGGCCAGTAAATCAACACCCGGAGGCGAATTTTCTTTTAACAAACTGGGACCCGATCTGGCAATGGACATGGGCGCAGGTACCCGTTTTGAAATAGCCTCCTTCCTTACGCTTAGGCTCGATGTGGCTATTCCAGTCAAAGATCCTGCTGTAACTGCGAACGGAGGCTGGGAGTTCAGTAAAATAGACCTCGGCACACCCGGGTGGAGAGCCAAAAATGTAATCGTCAATCTATCTATTGGTTATCCGTTCTAGGGTCAAGTGGGGGCGTAGGTGTCCCACACTTAATCAATCTAAATCTGGTGTTGCGCTGGCAGATTTGACAACTTTTAAAAAGTTGTCAAATCGCTACATTGATCAGGTGTCCCACACTTTTGAGAGGCTTAGGTTGAGCACAAAAACGCATCAGCTATTATCAGAAACTGCCTTCTTTCGCAGCCGCATATCCACAAACGCAAGCCCAAGAATAATATTAATGGCAAAAACGATCCAGACAATAGTACTGTTGAAATGCTTGCCAAAATGAAAATCAACCGGTTTTACTTTCGGAAGGAAAGAGTTGGCCGACAAATTCCATTGAACCGAACCAACCGCATACACCAATACGGCAACAATAGAAATTGCAAAAAAAGCAGCGATACCTTTTAAAACCGAGGGGTTGATATAACGATTGGTTGCAGGCGCAATATGTGCCTGAGCAACGGCTTCCATTACATTTTTAGAAAAACGCAGGGAAGGCTGCTCGGTTTCAATAGCCGATTCGATTTCTGCATTGAGCGCAACAAAGGATGAATATTGCTCTTGCCACTGAACGTCAGTAGCAATAAGCCGGGCAATGGCCGCCCGTTCGGTTTCTGTACCGAGGCCGTCAATATATTCCCAAAGCTGCATTTCTATATCCTGCTGTTCCATTTTCGTCGGTTAAAGTTAACTAAATTTTTCCTCACCCATTCTTGCTACCTCATACTAAATTCGGAAGACACATGTTGCAATATCTCCTTTAGTTTACTCCTCGCCCTGAACAGGCGCACCTTTACATTGCCGGGTGTAAGTCCGGTAATGGCACCTATTTCTTCCAGCGATTGTTCTGCTTTATAAAAAAGCGTAACTATCTCTGCATCGCTGCCCGGCAGGCGGTTAATGGCCTGATCCAGCAATTGCTTTTGTGTTCTTTGCTCCAGGACATGCGCATGATGACCGCTTTGCCCATGATTTTCTACAACAAGCTGCATTTTTTCATCGCCCGGCAGAACAGTACTATCGGGCCTTTTACGTAAATGGCTGAGACAGGTGTGGTGTGCAATAGTGTACAGCCAAGTACTGAACTTACTATTCCCCTTAAAATCAGCCAGACTTTTATAGGCTTTTACAAATACATCCTGCGCCAGCTCCTCAGCAAGTTCCCGGTTGTGCACATGCCGCATAACTATAGTGAACACATAGCTCTGATAACGCTCCACCAATGCCGCATAGGCGCTTTGCCGCCCCTGCAACACCATCTGAATAATGGCTATGTCCTCCTGCTGTTCCTGCATGTGTACTATATGACGCTACTACCCGAGAGTAGGTTACAGGATGAAGGTAAATGATTTGGAGGGAGGTGGGAAACGACATTGTGCCCCATTAGTATGAATTCACGAGAGCAAGAACCTGCACTCCTCGCAACCATTAAAATTTGAGTAATGCATTAAAGATAAAAAACACACATATTAATCCCACAGTATATTCGAAGAAAAATAAAAATACATAGAATTTTTTGTATGGCTTTATTTTACCAAAGTCTACTTTCAAAGAAAAGAAAATATAACTAGTATAAATTAGAGACCAAAACAGATTCCGTTTTAGGTAGACGTTGCTTTTTGATTCTTCATCAAAAATTGGATAGACTACCTGCATATTGTTCCATAAAACTACATTTAACAGAGTAAAAATGGCAATAAATAATAGTGTCCAACCTAAAATTTTAAATTTCGAGTAACCGTATTCCCACCAATACATCGTAATCGCATCCTGTATTTTCCCAAGATAATGCTGGCTATATTTATATTTTTTACTTTCAATGTCAATTTTCTTTTCTCCATCCTCAAATCCGTTCTTCTTTTGATTTTCTAATATTCTTGAATAGGCAAAGTCCCTATCTTGCTTAGACGTATTTGATGTATCCAAATCAAAGTACTTGTAGTCGAAACTTACCTTTGCTAAGTCCGTGTTTTCAATCCTGAATCTACAGTTTTTTCCATTTCTCTCAAGATTTTCGAGGTTAGTTAAGTTAAGCTGTCCTTCATTTGAAAAATTGTTGTCTTTTAAACATATCCAGTTGGGCATATCGCCTTTTAAAACCATAGGTGTCTCAAAATAACAATGGTTAAAAATTATTACTGAAATTTTGGTCTTAAAAATCCGGATTTCTGAATTGATGTTCAGACTGTCAATAATGAGCGTGTCAATTTGGCAATGCACCAACGTAACAGGTCCTAATTCACCCTGATAAAGAAAATTCTTTTTATAATACAATTCATCGTATTCTTTTTGATTGTTTTGAGGCCTTAAAACAATTTTTTTAAATCGTGAGGAGCCGGCAGAAAAAAACAAAACGGTATCATAGTTAACGGAAAATTCATCAACTTCTGTATTCCCAAAATATATTGATCTCTTCTTTCCCCCTAAAGTTGGAAAATCCTGATTTGTGTAGTCAGTAGAGCAAATAAGCGGGCCTGTAACAGGATTGCCATTGGACTCAAATGAACATTTATGAAGACCATCCGAAAGAATTTTCAATCCATTCCCCTGATTTACCAACACTACATTACAATTCGGATCCTTCGCAATTTGAAAATTTGTTATTTTAACAGAATTTGTTCTGGCCCCAATATTATAGTTTATTTGGAAACTTCGTTGAGCGAATAACGACAGTGAGCAATTTGTAAATAAAAATAAAATAATGTATTTTATGTTTTTGGACAGAACGTTTTGTATAAATTGCGACTTCAGCCCTTTATCCAATTGCTGATTTTTGTATTGAAGTTTCAAATGTTTCATTTTGTTTGAGGTGTTATATTAGTTGAAATGAGGTAAGTATATGCGTACTTGACTAAAAAAGGTCTCACGAAGAAATTAGGTTTTGCAAACAATGATACAAATAAAATTTATTATTTCCAGAAATTCAACAAATTTCAATAATAATTAAAAATATCAGGTTGCGTTATTTTTAAACAATTGCCAGGCATTTTATCACCCCACACACAAACGCAAAAACGCCCCCGTCATCCGGGGGCGTTCTCAAAAATCGATCTGCAAGATAATTACCTCATAAACAACAACTCCCTGTACTTTGGCAGTGGCCATAACTTGTCGTCTACTATTAGTTCCAGCTTGTCGGCGTGGTAGCGGATCTTATCGAAGTAAGGTTTTACTTCGTGGCAATACTTGAGGGCGCGTTCGTGCATTTCTGCAGTATCGTTGGCATGTTTGCGGGCTTCAATCATGGCTTCCACATTGTCGTTGATCTGCTGTATGTGGTTGCTCATCACTTCTATCAGGTTGACTTGTGCACCGTAGTTACCCAAGCCCAGGTCTTTCAGTCCGCGTACATTGTTTATCAATGTGTTCTGGTAGTTGATAGCTGCAGGTAAGATGTGGTTTGTAGAAAGATAACCAATAATACGGGCTTCGATCTGTACCTTCTTCACATATTCTTCCAGCATGATCTCGTGACGGGCTTCCAGTTCGCGCTTGCTGAAAATACCATTGTCATAAAATACAGCCTTAGCCTTATCAGTAACATATGCATCCAGTGCTTCAGGGGTAGTTTTGAAATTGTTCAACCCGCGGCGTTTTGCTTCTTCAGCCCACTCCTCACTGTAGTTGTCGCCTTCAAACCTGATCCTCTTTGAATCAGAAATATACTGGCGCAGAATCTGCAATACAGCGATTTCCTTCTTCTCTCCTTTTTCAATCAGGGCATCCACATCCTTTTTGAACTGGCGCAGCGTGTCAGTCATGATGGTGTTCAGCACAACCATTGGCGAACCGCAATTGGCGGAAGAACCTACTGCACGGAATTCAAATTTATTGCCCGTGAAAGCGAAAGGACTGGTACGGTTACGGTCGGTATTGTCCATCAATACCTCTGGTAATTGCTTATGAATATCCAGCTTCAGTATTACCTCATCCTGCTCAGTGAATTTTTCCTTAACCCTTGACTCTACTTCATCCAGCACCTGCGACAAATACTTGCCTACATATACCGAAATGATTGCCGGAGGTGCTTCGTTGGCACCCAGACGATGGTCATTATTTGCAGAAGCAATCGCAGCACGCAACAGGTCATCATGATCATGAACAGCTTTAATGGTGTTCACGAAGAAAGTGAGGAACATAAGGTTGGTGCGGGGCGTTTTGCCTGGAGCCAACAGGTTCACACCTGTATCTGTAGCCAGACTCCAGTTATTGTGCTTGCCCGAACCGTTTACGCCTGCAAATGGTTTTTCATGCATCAGTGCCTTGAGCTTGTGGCGCTTGGCTACCTTGTTCATTACATCCATCAACAGTGTATTGTGATCTACCGCTATATTCACTTCTTCAAACATGGGTGCACACTCAAACTGAGCCGGCGCAACCTCGTTGTGACGGGTACGCAACGGGATCCCCAGCTTGTAAGATTCCTGTTCAAAATCCTGCATAAAGGCGAACACACGTTCCGGGATAGAACCAAAGTAATGGTCTTCCAGCTGCTGACCTTTTGCCGGGCCATGTCCGAGCAATGTACGTCCGCACATCATCAGGTC
>CANCOG010000258.1 GCA_947379685.1 Flavipsychrobacter stenotrophus
ACCGTGGCGACCTCGACGGAGTAAATGAGATCATAAATAATACTGGAGACGACCGCAATAGCGTTCTGGCTTATGATAAGGTGGTCCTTGTAGTTGAAGATGATCTTCGCTTTGCAAAGATCATGATAGACAAAGCTCATGAAATGAACCTAAAAGCCGTGATCGCAACAAATTTTGGTGAGGTTTTTGAACTTGTTAATAAGTACAACCCGATAGCAGTTACCCTCGATGTGAAACTGCCCGATGCCAGCGGGTGGAAGATCTTAGACCTGTTTAAGAACGATATGAACTTCCGTCATATTCCGGTTCATCTGATATCGGGAGAAGAAAACCGGATACTGGCCATGAAACGTGGGGCAAGGAGTTTCAATTTAAAGCCACTTAAAAATGAGGACCTTTCTGATCTTTTCAATGATATTGTTGAGTTTTACCAGAAAACACCAAAGAATCTGCTGGTAGTTGAAGACAATGAAATAGACTGTTCTCAGATAGTGAAGGAGTTGGAGAATGGGGACCTAATCAATATAACTGTTGCTACCACCGGGCATGAAGCCCTTGAACTTATCAGAAATAATACTTATGATTGCATCACTATGGATTTCATGTTGCCTGACATAGGCGGTATGGAGTTTATTCTTGAAGTAAATTCAATCAAAAAGGTGCAGATGACTCCGGTCGTGGTCTATTCAGCCAAGGACTTTTCGCCTAAGGAAAAAATGCAATTGAAACAATATACAAGCAAGGTGCTGTTAAAGAATGTAAACTCGCTGGAGTTATTACTTGAAGAAACAGTTACACTCATGCATCTCAACCATAAAGACCTTCTTCCGGAAAAGAGAAAGATCATTGAAAACCTAAGGTTAAAGGAAGATGTCATTACTGGTAAAAGAGTACTTGTTGTTGATGATGATGTGAGAAATTTGTTTGCGTTGACCACCGTGTTTGAAAAGTACAACATACAAACCATAACCGCCGAAAGTGGGCAGGATGCCATTAATATACTTAATGAAAATAATGGGATAGATATGGTACTTATGGATATTATGATGCCGGAGATGGATGGTTATGAAACTACTCAGAAAATACGGAGAGAACATAAAAACACCCATTTGCCAATTATAGCTGTAACGGCAAAGGCGATGAAGGGCGACCGTGAGAAATGCCTGGAAGCTGGGGCATCTGATTATATAACAAAGCCCGTTAAAATAGACCAGTTATTGTCATTAATGAGGGTATGGTTATATAAATAGAGTAATAATGGTGCCGGTGAGGCGCAATAAAACGTTAGGAGCATGGAAGAGGTTTTTGTGCATACAAAGGAATCGAGATCTGGTATCAAACTTTTAGTGGTCGATGACCGCGAGGACAACCTTTTTTCTATCGAGGCTATACTTGAAAAAGATGGCTTTCACATTACGAAAGCCAATTCAGGCAGGGCGGCTTTAAGGATCCTCCTCAAGGAAGATGATTTTACGCTCATACTCATGGATGTGCAAATGCCTGACCTCAACGGTTTTGAAACTGCTACGCTTATTTATGAAAGGGATAAGTTAAAGCACATACCAATTATATTTATAACAGCTAATGACCATGGTGAGGATAGCATTTTTAAGGGCTACCAGATGGGCGGAATAGATTATATATATAAGCCGATCAATCCGCAGCTGTTAAGAGCTAAGGTTGCAGTGCTGGCCGAGTTATTCAGGAAAAACCATGAATTGCGGGCTCAGGAACAAAAACTGGCTGCAGCAAACAAGCTGCTAAAAAAGGAGATCTACGAGCGCATACTTTCTGAAGAAAGGGTGAACAAGTTGAATGTTCAATTAATTGAGAATATTGAAAGGTTAAAAGCTACAAATGAAGACCTGGAGCGTTTTGCATATGTAGCTTCCCATGATCTGCAGGAACCGCTCAGGAAAATTATGCTCTTCAGCGATCAGTTGGCCTTAAAGTATAATGCAGTTTTAAAAGAAGAAGGTTGTAATTCGGTTGATAGAATTCTGAAAGCATCAGAAAGGATGCAGATGTTGATCAAGAATATATTGAGCTTTTCACGGTCGAGTAATAATGCCGGAGCATTTGAAGAAGCCGAGTTAAATGACCTGCTTGCAAGTATTCTATTGGATCTGGAACTCTCAATTGCCCAGAAAAAAGCTGTAATAACAATAGACCGGCTTCCTAGGTTGAAGGTAATTCCCGATCAGCTGCGCCAGCTTTTTCAAAACCTGATCATTAATGCACTTAAATTCTCAAAAGCTGATCAGCCGCCTTTTATTCAAATATATGGGGAGTTGGTGAAAGGTGTGCAGATTCCCGGAATTTCGGAGCAGTTATATGAAGCAGATTATTACAATGTACATGTAAATGATGATGGTATTGGGTTTGAAGAAAAATATGCAGAAGAGATCTTTGTGCTTTTTAAACGATTGAATACCTATGACAATTATGAAGGGACTGGCATTGGCCTTTCAATTTGTAAGAAAATAGTCGACCATCACAATGGCTTCATTTCTGCAACTTGTACCAAAGAAAAGGGGACAACATTTACAGTATCTCTGCCCGCAACTATAGAAGAAACTTCGGTGCTTACCAGGGCTCAGCAACGCCTCAACTCTATGCGTAATGGCTCCGTCTAAAGGTTTGTGGAAGGTAATTCAAATAAATATGGCGACCCGATTCGGGTCGCCATATTTATTTAGGATTTTACATATTTTAGTTTGCGTTTTCATCATTTTCCGATGACAAAATGCACCAGGCTATTGCCACCGTCATATTTGATATTCAGCAGGTACATGCCATTGGGCAGGTCATCGCGAAGGTGGATGCAATGGTTCATAATGCCTCTTTGAGCTGGTACTTCCTCATCATAGACAACTTTCCCAAGTACATCAGTAATTATGAAATGCGTCGAATTGATATTTACTGGTAGTGTACCCTTGATAGCAAAAGACCCGGTGTTAGGATTAGGCGAAAGGTTAAAGTTGGCATTTTTATCGTTAATGTTGTTCACCCCAAGCCCAAGCCGTCCCCTCCAGATATGCATTACATTGCTGGTATCGTAATCAGGCACAACACAGTAAGCACTGCTATGCATCACACAATAGATAGCAACATCGTAATAGATTTCCTCGTCGTACGATGAATTAGTAGCACCCGGAATAGCAATATCATTTTCATACCATTGGTAAGTAGGGGCAGAACCCTCCAGGGTCCTTGTAGTGAACAGGGTAATGATCTGTCCCCAGAAAGCGATTGTATCGTTAGGGTGTGGGTCAAGGAAGATGGTAGGGTGGTTACTCTCATTTACATTCACACGGAACTGTGTGTGAGATGTGTCGGGTATCGCACATATAGCATTACTGTGCATCACGCAGGTAACGATGTCGCCAACGTGAGGTATATATGTAAGAACTGATCCAGAACCAATTAATACGCCAAATAAGTACCAATCATAAGTAGGAGATGTACCTCCATTTACAGGTGTAGCATTCAAAGTAATTGGCTGGCCCTCACAAATAGAATCAATGGAACTAACAACAGTTGCATCTGGTACAACCACTGGTTTCACAACCATGCGAATAGTGTCAGAGACCGCGATAACAAATCCGCCATGCGAAGTGTCAATTTTTGTACAGGTGATTACGTCATGGTCATGAACAGAATCTGTTACATATGTAGGTGCGTCATAACCAACAATAACACCATTCTTGCGCCAAACAAATGCTGAGCAATAATGTGGTACAAATTCAGTTGCTGTATAAACAACATGTGCTGTGCCACAAATAGTATCTCCCGGGGTAACAGAAAGATGCATAGTATCTATCTTGAATACTTCGCGGATCCTGTGGCCCACGGAGGTCGCTACTCCCGCTCCCTTATCTGCAATAAACATATTGCCATAATCATCAAAACAAATGTCAGATGGATTGGCCAAACGTGCATTGGTTGCAGGTCCGCCATCGCCATAATAATCAGCAGTATAAGCACCACCCACCAAAACAGGGCTGCCAACAATTGTGTAAATATGACCTGATGTATCCACTTTGCGAATACGCTGGTTATTCTGATCTACGATATATACGTTGCCGTAGACATCGTGTCGGACAGCATTCGGCCCGTTCAACCGTGCAGCGGTTGCCATCCCGCCATCACCCGAAAAGCCTGTGCTGGTAGTCCCTGCAAATACCTTAATTATTCCAGATGTATTTACTTTTCGTACTACATTATTTGTTTTTTCAGCGATATAAATATTGCCCGCATTATCAACATCCACACCAATTGGCCCCTCAAGTGCTGCATTAGTTGCAGGGCCTCCGTTTCCTGAGTAACCAACTGCGCCGCTACCTGCAACCGTTGTGATAATCCCCGATGGATTTACCTTCCTTACACGCGAATTGGCATCAGCAATATAAAAATTACCTGCGTTGTCTGCGCAAACGCCTCCTGGTGCTCCTATTTGGGCACCTACAGCGGCAATACCATCACCGTTGAAATAGCCGGCACTGTAATGATTACCGGCAACTGTGGAGATAATCCCACTTGTATCTATTTTTCTAATTACTAAATTAGCCGCATCAGCTATATACATATTGCCTACTACATCAAACGCCAAAGAATACGGAGCCATTAGTCCTGCTGCACTTGCTGGGCCGCCATCGCCTGTATAACTGGGATATCCAAGGCCTGTAAAACGGGAAATAGTTCCATCCGGCGTAACCTTCCTGATCATGTTATAGTAATTGTCTGCAATATACACGTTGCCATGATGGTCAACGGCCACACTGAAGATCTGCCCCATTGTTGCATTGATGGCACATCCGCCATTACCGCTTACGCTGTCACCAACGCCATTACCAGCGATAGTTCTGATTTTTTGTGCAAATGCGCCTGTAAAACAAAAGAGAAAAGCGAGAAGTGAAAGAAGGGTTTTCGTATAGTTATTGTTCATAAGGAAACAATTTAGCTTGAGATAATGGAGTCCTTAACAAAAATAAACAGAAAATCTGATTCTTTTGCGGAATAAGGGATTTTTCCTTGGGTTTTAGATGTTAAATAATCATAAGGAGTCCAAAAAGCCTTATTTTAAGTGTATTTCCAATGGAATTGTACACTTTCAGGCCCTTCAGCTACTTGTTTTACCTGCGACTATTTATTTCAATTGGGTAGGCGGCTCCATTACACTGCCGCATTTGGTGCATGTACGTTTATGTTCATCGGCATAAAATGCGTTCATTACCGGTGGTAATTGAGTGACAATATCGGAAACGTTCATGAACTGTTCAAACAGTTTCTCGCCACAATTCTCGCAAAACCACATAAAGGCATCCATTTCGTGGTCGCCACGTTTCTTTTCAATTACCAGGCCTATCGTGTTTGCTCCTCGTTGAGGAGAGTGCGGGGTTTTACCTGGCAACAGGAACATATCGCCCTCCTTAATTGAAATGTTGACAATTTTGCCTTCTTCCTGAATGCGTACAACCACTTCGCCTTGTAGTTGGTAAAATAACTCTTCGCTTTCATTATAATGAAAATCTTTACGGCTGTTGGGTCCGCCAACGATCATTACTATGAAATCACCAGCATCTTTATAAACATTCTGGTTACCTACAGGCGGCTTCAGCAGGTGACGATTATCATCTATCCACTTATTCAGGTTAAAAGGGCGAAGCACTTTCATAATTATTAATGGTTAATTGTTAATTATTAATTTGGGTTTGTTCCAAAACATTTTTGGAACGAGCATATTATCGTAACAAATCAAAGTTTAAAGCACATTTACAAACGAAGTAATTAACCACTGACAATTAACTATTAATCGTCAACCATTACTTCAGCACTTTCATTTTAACGGTTTCAATTCTTGTGTCTGTAACCAGTAAAATATCAAATTCATATTGACCCAATATGATTTGTTCCTTTATCTTGGGGATGGTTTCGTGGCCCGCAATAATGTAACCAGACAAGGTTTCAGAATCATCGGTCGGGAAGTTGAAACCATACTTTTCATTCAGGTAGTCGAGCTCCAAACGTCCAGAGAAAATGTATTCGTTTTCGGCAAGTTGCTTTTCTACAAATTCTTCAACATCATATTCATCATTAATGTCCCCGAAAATTTCTTCCAGCACATCTTCCATGGTTACAATGCCAGCTGTACCGCCAAACTCATCTACCACCCAGGCAATGCTTTTCCGCTCCTTGGTGAAACGGTTCATCAGGTCAACAGCACTCATAGCCTCAGGAACTGCAGTTATAGTATGCAGAATGTCCTTAATTAATTTCGGGCGACGATTAAGATCTAGATGGTGAATATATCCGATAATGTTATCTATAGTGTCATCATAAACAATGATCTTGGAAAGTTTTGTCTGAATGAATTTCTTCCTTGCGTTTTCGACCGTAGTTCTGATGTCTACAGCTTCAACTTCGTTACGCGGAACCATACATTTCCTGATGCGTACATTGACTAGGTACAACGCATTTTCAAAGAGTTCCGCATTTACCTCACTGTTTTCATTTTCGTGGCCATGCATGCTTTGTTTCACGAACATTTCCAGGTCAATCCGGTTAAACACCTGTTTGTTTTCCTTTATGCGGACATTGAACAGGTATTTCAGGATAAATTCGGAAATGGAAACAAAGATCTTAGCTACCGGGAAGAATATATAGTACATCAGCAGCATGGGTATGCTGAAGATGGTCAGCACTGCTTCAGCCTTAGACCTGAAAATAGCCTTTGGCAAAAACTCAGCGAAAATGAGGATGACAAACGTAGCCACCAGTGTATCAAGAGCCAGTTTGGGGTACTCTGAAAGAACGATCTGGTAGTGGTTAAGTACTTTTTGGGTGGCTTCGGCAGAAAGCAGGCCATAAATAACCAGGAGTACATTAACACCAACAAGACTGGTGCCTATGAATTCAGACGGGTTCTCCATAAACCGCGCCAGGATCTGGCCGGAGAACTTTCCTTGTTTTTTGCGGAGTTCAATATTGAGCTTGTTTGCAGATATAAAAGCGATCTCAGTGCCTGCGAAGAAGCCTATCAGAAGAATACAACCAAGTATATATAGCAGCAGATGCGAAATATCCATGTTGCCCAAAGATATTAAATCCCAACTAAAGACCTACACAACTTTTAGTTTT
>CANCOG010000259.1 GCA_947379685.1 Flavipsychrobacter stenotrophus
GCCCTAACGCCACTCCGGAAACCGAATCGACGGTGGCAATGGAACTGGAGCTAGTGCTCCATACTCCTCCTGACACGCTGGAAGATAAAGTTGAAGTTGTACCCGAACAAATACTCAACAATCCGGATATTGTACCTGCGGATGGTGGTGATTTCACGACAATGGGACGCGAAGCATAGCCTATTCCACAACTGAAACTAGGGACGGTATAAGATATGATAGTCGTACCCGGCACAATGCCATATACAATTCCTGACGATGAAATTGTCGCAACGGAAGTCGCGGTACTACTCCAGGTACCCGTTGTAACTATATTACCCAGTTGAATGGTGTCACCGGGGCAAACGGTATCGGCACCAGTAATTATACCCGCATATGGCGAAACAAATATAGGGTGGTAGGCAGGTGCAGAGCCGCAATTGGTAAATGCATTATAATAAATAGCAACGGGGCCTCCGGCAATTGCGGTTACTACTCCCGATGAACTGACTCTTGCAATTGATGTGTCCGAACTAGACCACACACCGCCTGGTGTGCCGGTAGTGTCATGTAAACTTATAGTTGAACCTATACAAACACTGTCGGGCCCGTAAATAGTCCCAGAGATGGGTGCCGGATTTACTGTAACCGCTAATGTGGCCGTTGCTGTACCACAGCTATTGGTAACCGAATAGGTAATCGTTTCAGTTCCCGCCGTAATTCCCCTCATTAGTCCGGTTATACTGTCCAGCGTAACAAAGCTACCAGTATGGCGCCAGGTACCGGCATGGGTACCAGCAGTGTCCATCATTGATTCGTAACCCAACGGGCAAACACTATCCGCACCCATTATATAGCCTGGTAGCGGCAGGGGATTTACAAGCACTAAAACCGACATGGTATCCGACCCATATCCATCGAAAACCCCTACCTTAAAAGTATCATTGCCATGAAATGCAAAAGACGGGGTATAGGACAGCCCAGATGGAACTACACTGAACCCTGTTGCTGTAGCAGTTGTGCTTAACCCTGAAAGTGAACCATGTGCCGGAGAGGCAACCAGCGACCAGGTAAGGGTTTGCCCGGCTTCCGAATCAGTAGCGGCAACCTGGATATTAAATGGGTTCGATGAGGTGCCTTCGCAAACTGTGATGGAACTAGACAACCCAGCCGTAAAGTAGGGGACGTGGTTAAGCAACACGCTCCTGACCCGGTTCCCGTTAAGTTCCGTGATATAGGCATTACCCAAATTGTTGGTGACCACCCCCACCGGGTAATTCAGCTGTGCGGCAGTTGCCTGTCCACCATCGCCAGAGTACCCTGCTGTTCCGTTACCCGCAATTGTAGAAATTATGCCGGCTGGAGTGATCCGCCTGACCCTATTGTTATAGCTATCAGCGATATAGGTGAAACCAGTTGCATCAACCGCCACCCCTATGGGGCCCGAAAGTTCAGCTGCTGTGGCGGGAGCCCCATCTCCACTGAAACTACCGGTCCCGGTACCCGCAATGGTATTAATAATGCCAAATGAATTAATGCGCCTTACACAATTATTACCCCAATCGGCAACTACCAGATTACCTGCAGCATCAGCGGCAACTGCAATTGGCTGATTAAGCCGGGCTCCTGTCGCCACGCCGTAATCACCGCTATAACCGGGAGTACCCGTACCCGCAATGGTATATATAATTCCCGAAGGGCTCACTTTGCGAACGCGATGGTTGACCAGATCTGCTATGTAAACATTACCACCCGTATCGGTTGCAATTCCATAAGGATTATAGAGCTGTGCCGCGGTAGCCGCGCTGCTATCACCGCCAAAACCGCCGCTTCCTGTGCCTGCCAATGTTGTTATTATGCCCGATGGCGTTACTTTTCTCACCCGGTTATTAAACCTGTCAGCTATATATAAGTTGCCGGCACGGTCGGTAGCTACCCCACTCGGGCTATGTAAGCGTGCGGCGGTGGCAGCACCGCCATCACCACTAAAACCTAGCGTTCCTGTTCCAGCAACCGTAGTAATAATACCTGAAGGAGTTATTTTCCTGACACAATGGTTGGAATCGTCTGCGATATATATATTCCCTGAAATATCAAAAGTAACACACGACGGATTCCGGACACTGGCCGATGTTGCCGACCCGCCGTCTCCACTATACCCCGCCGTCCCTGTTCCTGCAATAGTTGTAATCGTTCCAGTCTGTGCAAAAGAAAGAAAAGGCAATAGTAAAAATAAAGAAAACATCCTTTTCATATCGGGCAAATAATCAGCATGCAATTTAGGAAATTTTACGCTGGAGCCACTAACTATCTGCTAATTAGGTGCCTGCAGCCTACTGATTTCGAAAATCTGGCATAGAAATTGCACTTTAACATTTCGGATAAAGGAATGTTGTTACCGTAGTATTTTATAACGGAAGACAACCGGAGCGGAAAGCCAATGCAATTGCACAACCTTGGATAATAAAGATAAACCTATATACCTTTCGAAATGCCGGACAGCAAAAACTACAGCCTGCTTCAACATATCCTCTTTCCTCCTGTTGTACTTGGTAAACTCAGGCTGTTACAAGCCCTTCATCAAAAAACAATTCTGATCACCGGGGCAAGCTATGGCATTGGCGAATGTCTGGCCTATGCCCTGGCTGCACCTGATATCCACCTGATACTTGTTGCCAGAACGGCAGAAAAGCTTTCGCTCATCAAGCAGGAACTAAAGGCAGGGGGCTGCAGAGTAACGATTTATCCGACAGACCTTTCGAAGCCTGAACAGGTAGACCAATTAATAGAAAAACTCCTGCAACTACCCAACGGAATTGATATTGTGATCAATAATGCGGGTAAATCCATCCGACGTTCCATTAATGATTCCCTGGACCGGTATCACGATTTTACACGATCGATGGCCATTAATTATTTTGGCCCGGTAAAACTGTTGCTGGCCTTGATACCCGTACTAAAGGGCAAACAGGGGCATATTATTAACGTGTCGGCGATTAATGTACTGTTGGCTCCCGCTCCCCTTTGGTCGGCATATCAGTCTTCCAAGACAGCTTTCGACCAATGGTTCAGGTGTGTCACTCCCGAACTAAATGCGGCAGGTGTAACAACTACTTCAGTTTATTTACCCCTCGTTAAAACCCGAATGATCGTACCCACGGCCCATTATGACAATATGCCCGCCATGAGCCCGGAACATGTGGCGCACATTATTTGTAACTGCCTCATACATAAAAAGAAGCGATATGCACCCTGGTGGCTCATCTTCGGACAGCTTGGATCTGTCATTTTCGGGAGGCTTTGGGCCTCCGTGAACACCCATCACCTCAGGAGGGGGCAAAAACAATGATATCCCTGTTCAAGAAACTATATAAAGCCGGGCTCGTTGACCCTGCCGGTTTGCGGCGAATGTTCGGTGCATTCCTGAATTCTGGTCTTAATCTTATAGCATTACTTCGATTTTCGGCCTCCCGCTATCCAACACGTATAGCGATAGTAGACGACAACGAGGAACTGACTTATCAGCAATTGTATGACCAGGTGCAACAATTAGCTGCGACACTTAAGGATCAATATGATATAGTGTCGGGGTCCAGGGTAAGCATCATTGCCCGTAACCATGCATCACTCATTCGTTCCATTTTTGCAGTTGCGCAAACCGGAGCCGACCTGTGGCTACTGAGTACAGACATGAGTCCGGAGCAGTGCAACAAATTGGTACAGAAAAACCAATTCAACCTTGTTATTCTCGACGACGACCTGTTATGCCTTGACGGGCTGGAGAGTCGTGACACCTTAAGCTTTCTTTCCATTAATAAACATAGCGCCTTCCCGTCCCAAATACCAGCAGTTCGAAAAACCAGTAAAGTAAGGGGTGGGAAGATCATAGTGTTGACCGGAGGCACGACCGGTGAGTTCAAATCCGCAGCACGTAAACCATCTTACACCGACTTCCTTAACCCTTTTTTAGCTGTCATAGACAAGTGTAATATACATAAGTGCAAGTCTGTACTGATAGCCACACCAGTGTATCACGGCTTTGGTCTAGCCTCAGTATTTATTTCAGTTTTGTTGGGGACAAAAATGTTCCTTCAACAAAAATTCGATGCTGACAAAGCCTGTTCATTGATTCAACAATACAATATCGAGTCGGCGACGCTGGTGCCGCTCATGCTGCACCGTATGTTACAGAAAGACAGGCTTTCTTTAAGTTCGCTGCAATGCATTATCTCCGGCGGAGCTCCGTTATGCCCTGCGTTGGTAAAAGAAACCCAATCCCAGCTGGGTAATAATCTGTTCAATTTATATGGCACATCGGAGGCTGGCTTTTCGCTCATAGCCACCCCGGAAGACCTGGCCTATTCGGCCAGCACATGCGGCAAACCCATAAGGGGGGTGAACCTCAACATTCTAAACAATGAAAACCGGGAAACTGCTACGGGGTCAGTAGGCCGAATATGTATCCGTAGCAAATGGACTGCAGGGGGAAAAGGGTGGACGGAAACCGGCGACGTGGGCTACCGTGATGCCAATGGATACTATTTTCTGTGTGGCAGGGTGGATGATATGATCATTTCGGGAGGCGAAAATGTTTACCCGCTGGAACTGGAGCGAATACTCGCCGGCCACCATCAGATAAAACAAGCAGCCGTTGTCGGCATCCCCGACCAGGAATTCGGGCAACGGCTAAAAGCCTTTGTTGTCCCCATAAACGAAAGCTACATAACCCGCGAAGAACTCACCCATTGGCTTTCCACCAGCACCGCCCGTTACCAGATGCCCCGACAAATAGAGTTTGTCTCTTCTATTCCAAGTACGGCGTTGGGTAAGGTGGATAAGAAGGTACTGGTGTGAGCGGCAACTTCATATGAAATTCCGACAATCTATATATAGCACCTCCTATTCTTAACATTTTGCAAAAAATACCGATTGAAGTACCAATTTAACGCAATACTAATTAACTGAGCGTCCTTAATTCCATTCCTTAGTATTACTTTTACCTCTGTCAACCATTATGATACTAAGAAGCCTGTTATACATTATTGCTGTTATCCTCGTGCTGGGGTGGTTGCTTGGCTTTTTTTACTTCAAGACTGCCGGTAACCTGATACATATTCTTATTGTTCTGGCCATCATTTCTGTTGTTATTGGTTTGTTCAGGAAGAGCGAAATAGAATAGGCACAAAACTGTTGCGTGCTGAATGCCTTAGCAAAGGTGTTTTATGTTCAGCCGCATTATACACTTCTAAACATTTTTAATTTTTGCCTTTTAACTTTTACCCATCCACATTTGCCCTTTATTTATCCACACAATTTTATTAATTGACTGGCGTGGTGTCAATTTATTATCTTTGTCTCAAACATACATTACATGCGTTTTATTGTTACATCAAATACACTGCTTAAAAACCTGCAGCAAATAAGCGGGGTAATCAGCTCCAATACAGTTCTTTCGGTTCTGGAAGACTTTTTATTTGAACTCAACGGCACTACTCTTACCCTCACAGCGACCGACCTCGAAACGATGATGCGGGTGCAAATGGAGGTAAATGATGCCGACGGTAACGGGCGTATTTGTATTCCTTCTAAAATATTGACCGAATACCTGAAAAACCTCCCCGAACAACCTATTAATTTCAACATTAACGAGCAGGACCTATCTATAGAAATGGCCAGCGATGTAGGTAAGTACCGCATCACCGGTGAAAGGGCAGATGACTTCCCTAAGGAGCCATCACCTTCTGATACGTCTACCTTCACCATGACTTCCATCGCACTGCTGGAAAGCATCAATAAAACATTATTTGCCGTGAGCAGCGATACCCTTCGCCCAGCCATGACAGGTGTGTATTTTGAAATGAAGCCCGATAGCATCACCTTCGTTTCTACCGATGCCCACCGCCTGGTGCAGTTCCGCCGCAACGATGTGAGCTGCCCTGAAGAAGGTGGTTTCGTTGTACCTAAGAAGCCATTGCAGCAACTGAAAGCTACCCTGCCGCCCGATGCTACTTCACTTCAGCTGGCCTACAACAGCAGCCACTTGTTCATCACCAGCGAAAAATTCAGCCTGAGTTGCCGCCTGATTGACGCGCGTTTCCCTGATTATAAAGCAGTAATACCTGCTGAAAACCCATATAAGCTCATCATCAGCCGCAGCGATTTTATTAGCGCTTTGCGTCGTGTGGGTATCTTCGCCAACAAAACAACCAACCAGATAGTACTCGATATTAATGGTAACGCCATACAGATCAGCGCCCAGGATATTGATTTCTCGTATGAAGGAAAGGAAATGCTCAGCTGCCAATACACTGGCGAAGACATGAAAATTGCCTTCAATGCCAAGTTAATGGTGGAACTGATCAACAACCTGGAAGGAACTGAGGTATTGCTTGAATTAAGCAGCCCAACCCGCGCCGGTATCTTCAAACCTGTTGAAACCGTTGAAAATGAAGAATTACTGACACTGCTCATGCCATTGATGGTAGGCGTGTAGGATGTTTTAGATATTTTGTACAAAGCGCCCTGCAGTTTGCGGGGCGCTTTTTTTGTCGCATTTAGTCACTTCATTAATGTTATGATTAATGAAAATTACATCCTAATTATCAAATTAACGCTGAGATTCGTTAAATTTACAGATTAAACATTCGTTATGTTGATTGAGCATACCAACGAAGAGATCATAATACGCCTCCCCTCCAATGTTAACACCGAGGGGCTGCAAAAGCTTGTTGACTATTTAAGTTACAAAGAAGCAACTGCGCAATCGCAAGCTACCCAGGAGCAGGTAGACAAATTGTCTACAGAGGTTAAAAAGGGATGGTGGGCAAAGAATAAAGATCGGATAACAAAAACTCGTTAGAGCTATCAAGAAAATAGTTGTCGATACTAATATCATTTTCAGTTGCCTCCTTAATACGAACGGAACCATAGGTGACATACTATTCAATTCAAACAATACATTTGAATTTTATAGCTGCAATTATATGCGTCTTGAAATTCGAAAACACTGGACTAAACTAAAACGGATATCAAAGCTATCAGACGATCAACTTGAAGAGTCAAACTTTAAAATATTATCCAAACTAAGGTTTATAAATGAGGAACTCATTCCAATTCAAATCTGGGAAAAAGCAGAGAAACTCGTAAGTA
>CANCOG010000260.1 GCA_947379685.1 Flavipsychrobacter stenotrophus
TACGCTTTATGGAACAGATCATAGGACTTCTGCATATTCTCCCCTGCCGTCTTGATCCTCGACTTCCGCTCTTCAGAACTATATAGTTCATAAGATTCCTTCTGTTTGTCGGTTTCCTCCCGGGCTCCCAGCATCATGGTAGCATAAGCGGAATGTGGCGACGTTTCAGATGCCTGGTACCAGAATGCAAACGGATCGGAGAAGTTTTTCTGGTGGAAATAGTTGACAGCACTTAACACTACGCACAAGGCAAATGAGGTGATGATCAGGTTTCTGTCTGTCAGTTTTTTAAACAGCACAGTTTGCGTCAGCATCAGTAATATCCCAATAAGGGGCAGGTACAGACGGTGTTCAAACGTCTGACCATTAAGGTCATTGGGGACCAGCAATGCGGGAACAAGGAACAAAATAAATAATCCAAACCCAATACCAACGATACGCCAGTTGACTTCTTTTGAAAAATACAGTAAGGCTGCAACTACTGCAAGTGCAATAAAGCCAAAATAATACACGGTGTCATCCTGAATTGGGAACACACTTAAGTTTACCGGGAGGAAAATCTTACCGAGGTACTGAATGACCAGTGGCACCCGATGAAAGAAATCTCCTACAACTTTTCCGGGGTCAGTGAACGGGGAATTCTGGATGGTGGCCATCTTGCGCGCAGCAAACCAGGTAACAAAAACGGCAGCCCATGTACCATATAATATAAGATTCTCTTTAGCCAGCCACTTTTTTTGCATAGCGAACACTACCAGTACAAAGGCCACCGGTGGCACAAATACTGCGGTTTCTTTGGTGAAAAAAGCGAGTAAAAGGAACAGTACTGACCAGGCAAGGTTTTTATTCTTATGTTCTTCGGCGTATTTAACGGTGTGAATCAGGAATGGCAGGGTAAAGACGGTGAGTAATGTATCATTTCTTCCGGGAATCCAGGCTACTGCCTGGCTGATAACCGGATGAACTGCAAAAATGAGACATAAGATAAATGCATGTAACTCGCGCACTTTTAACCTGATAAACAGCTTGTATAACAAAACAACGCTGATCATGTGTAACAATATATTGATCGCATGATAGCCGGCAATCTCATCTTTGGCTAACTGGTAATTGATAACCATACTGTCCAGGAATATGGGACGATAGTAAGGGTCCTTGGTGGCATCGAATAAGCCGCGGCCAAACGAGGTAAATATATGCGCTAAATTTTCGTTGTATTCATGGAAATCCCTGATGAAGATAGAATCGTCAAGCTCGGTAAAACCAAACTTAAGCGTGGGGCAATAGATGAAAAATGCGGCCAATGCCAGCCACAACCAGGGGAATGGAATTACAGCTGCGTCGTTCCCTTTGGGGAACCAGCTTTCTTTGACCTCGTCCTTTCTTTCAACAACTTTTATGGGTTCGCGTGCAACTTTTTTCTGGCTCAATCTTGTGCTTTTAATCCTTGTGATTCAAAAATATAAAAAGTAAGGGTTAGTCAAACATATTTTCGGAGTTATTATAAATGAGAGATGCAAATTCATGTATTATTACTTTAACACAAGGAACACAGGGACATCCACAAAGGACACTAATTTATACATGGTACGAAGAAACTAAGAGCACAAAGTTCATTTAGTGCGAATGCACTAAAGTATGCAGGATATAGTATGATTTTTTACAATTTTAAATCGACAGGCACAATCCGGGTAGGAAACGTCCATACACCGGAAAGCAGTTGCCCTGCGGGCACTGCATTTATCACCGGAAAACAATATTTTTGGCAAAACCCCTGCCCGATATGGATATAGTAGCGCAACGACTGCTGAACCAGCATATTTTAAAAAAAACGGCAACCACACCTGCCGAACTTGTCGCGCATATGGGTGCTGTGCAGGCCCAGGACTATGCGGGAGCAAAGTGGGCGATCGGGTTAAGGATACAGGGGCAAACTGATGCAAGTATAGAAATGGCTATGAATGAGGGTTCCATCATCAGGACCCATGTCCTGCGACCAACATGGCACTTTGTTACTCCGGAAGATATCCGGTGGATGCTGGAGCTCACAGGGCCAAGGATACTTTCAGCGAGCGCATCCATGCACAGGAACATGGGGTTAGACACCGAAGTCCTCAAGAAATGTAATAATATATTCATAAAATCGCTAGAGGGTGGCCAACAACTGGACCGGGCAGCATTAGCTAACGTTTTACAAGCAGCAGGCATTCCCACGAATGAGTTGAGAATGGTGCTGATACTGATGCAGGCTGAAGTAAATGGATTGATCTGCAGCGGGCCGAGAAAGGGAAAACAATTTACCTATGCACTTCTGGACGAGTGGGCACCGGGAAGCAACAGCCTAAGCAGGGACGAGGCATTGGCGCGACTTGCCAGGTTGTATTTTACCAGCCATGGGCCCGCCACATTGCAAGACTATGTTTGGTGGTCGGGGCTAACAGTTACTGATGCACGAAAGGGAATTGCATTAAATGGCAATCGGATTCACAATGAAATTGTTGACGGCAGGGATTACTATGCAGTTGATTTTCCTGTATCGCCAGTTGTATCACCTGCACTATTGCTTCCAGCTTTCGATGAATTGACGGTGGCTTATAAAGACCGGTTGCATCTTATTGACGGAAAGGCCGGAAAAGCATTTGAAAAAAATCTGCTCAACCCAGTGGTATTCATAAATGGAAGAGTAGCCGGAACCTGGAAACGGACCCCGACGAAAAACAAGGTTCAAGTGAGTGTATTTCCTTTCGCGAAGTTTAAGAAAGCCGAAAAAGAGGCAATTGCTTTTGCGGCCGACGACTATTACAAATTTCTTGAGGTGGAGGGATCGATAGAATTTGAGGGGTAAAAACGCACACCACGATAGCTACAACAATTCCAGTGTACCACCTGCCTCGCCAACTATTAAGTGATGGTTACGGCCCAGGGCAATGGTGTAATTAATATCCTGATGGCCACAGGGGAATTGATAACAAACCGGATAATTGTATTCTTTTACTTTATCCCAGATTATTTCTTCAATTGTTTGCCCGAACGGCCTGTCTGTGTCTTTAAGGTCGGTAAATCCACCCAGGATGAGCCCTTTCAAATTATCGAACTTTCCGGCCCTTTTCAATTGTAGCAGCATCCGGTCGAGGTGGTACAGGTGTTCACCGAGGTCTTCAATAAAAAGTAATTTATCATTAGTGTCAACCTCTGAAACTGTGCCCTGAAGATGCACCAGCAGTGAAAGGTTGCCACCTGTCAATATTCCTTCCGTAATTCCCTGCCTGTTAAAACTGCTGACCGGTGTTACATATCGTTGGGGCTGCCCCATAAGCGCCCTGAACAAGGACAAGAGATAATCTTCATTTTCTGTTTCGGGTTTAAAGTGCCCGCACATAGGGCTGTGTAACGTAGGTATCGCAAAATTAGCCTGTATGTGGCTGTGCAATACGGTGATATCGCTGAAACCGCACACCCATTTGGGCTTACTGTTGAAAGCTGAAAAGTCAAGGCTGTCAATAATACGGCTCATACCGTACCCTCCCCTACCCATGATAATGGCATCTACCTCGCTGTCATCGAGCATTTGCTGTAGGTCGGCCAGACGTTCGCTGTCAGTACCAGAAAAATAAAAGTGTTCACTAGTGACGGTTTTGCCGAGCTTCACCTTGAATCCCCAGCGCTCCAGTACCTTAATTGCATAATTAACCCGATCTATGCCCACATAACCCGAAGGGCATGTAATACCAATAACCGATCCTTTTTTCAGATTCATAACAACCGTGATTGGCACAAATGTAAATAAGGTATGAGGAGAAAAAAAGCCATTCATCCATTAATAACGCAACCTATTACATTACAATGTTTTAGCTCTAAAAACCACTAATTATAGGGACAAATACATCGCTTGGACACCGAAACCGATACCAACAAACCCGAAAGTGCCGATAAGATAACTTTTTGACAATAACTTTTTGCACAAACTACCTAATTTAGTAGGGAAATTTTATTTACTTTGGTGTCCTGATTCTGACACAGCGAACGAAAACCAATAAAGTTGTCGCTCTTAGTCGTTTACCCGCCTGTAAAGTTACCCGCTTCGAGACAAACAAATAAAACAAAACAAACGATGCCATTTATCCGACGAATACTATTCATAATAGCAGCAACGGTGATTTTTGCAATGGGCGCTCATGCCCAGAGTGCAGATCGTCTTTTTGAAAAAGGGAAGGTATTTTATAACCATGCTCATTACGATTCTGCGTTGAGTTGTTTCAATGCTGCAATAAAACTGAATCCGAAAGATGGCAATTTTTACTTTTTCCGTGGCAACACCAGGGTACAGCTCAAACAGTTCGCCGATGCTATTGCCGATTATAATGAAGTAATAAATGGAGATGCGAAAGATGCCTTTGCGTACCTGAACCGGGGAAATGCCAAAAACGACCTGGGTCAGTTTGAGGAAGCAATTGAAGATTATACAAAAGCCATAGCCATTAACCCTAATCTATCTATGGCCTACATGTACCGCGGCAGCGCTCATGACGACCTCAAGCGCTATAAAGAAGCCATGGCAGATTATGACCTTGCTATAAAAACTGATGCCAAGAATTCGAAGGCCTATAATAACCGGGGCGTGACCAAGGTAAAATTGGACCAATTTGAAGAAGCAATTGCCGACTACAACCAGGCAATTACGCTGGATCCGAAATACGCACGGGCATATGATAACCGGGGAACAGCCAAAATAGAACTGAAACATTACGAGGATGCTATAAAGGACTATGATATGTCCATATTATTGGACCCTAAAAATGCCAAAGCATTTGACAACAGAGGCCGCGCAAAAGATTATCTGAAACGCTGCAAGGAAGCTGTTGCCGATTACAATGAAGCCATCAGGCTTGACCCTAAGAACCCAACTGCCTATAATAACAGGGGCGTGGCAAAAATTGAGCTGAAAGAGTACAAACTATCAATAGACGACTTTAGGGAAGCAATTAAGTTAGACAGGAAAAACCCCATCTATTTTAATAATGCGGGTTATGCTTATTTGAAAATGAGCAATTGTAAAAAGGCGCTTGAAAACTACGACCTTGCCGTGAAAATTGGCGGAAAAAACTATGTACCTGATAGGAAATACCGCGAAGAAGCAGCCAAGATGTGCAAAAAGAAATAATAAGACGGACCATCACCTTTAATGATGTTTAAAACTTAAAGCCGGGGATTTCCTTCCTTTCGGGAAAGCTATATCTTTGTTTCAGAAAATAAGATATGGCATTAATTAAATCGATTTCAGGAATAAGGGGAACAATAGGGGGAAAACCAGGCACCAGCCTTACCCCGATTGATGTGGTGAAATTTACAACTGCCTATGGCGCATGGGTAGCCCAGCAAGGAACCAATAAGAAAATTATCATTGGCCGTGACGGAAGGATTTCGGGTGGCATGGTGCGCGACCTGGTGGCTGCAACACTACAGGGAATAGGTTGCGACGTTGTGGACCTTGGATACAGTACCACCCCAACGGTGGAAATGGCAGTTAAAATGGAACAAGCAGGTGGAGGAATCATACTCACTGCGAGCCACAACCCGAAGGAATGGAATGCGCTCAAATTACTGAATCACGAAGGTGAGTTCCTGAATGCAGCAGAAGGACAGTGGATACTGGATTATGCTGAAAAAGCTGAGCCTTTTTACGCCGAAATAAATGATATTGGCACCCTGGTAACAGACGATAGCTATATTCAAAAACACATTGATACAATACTTGCACACCCATTAGTAGATGTTGCCGCAATTAAGGCGATGAATTACAGCGCTGTGCTGGATTCTGTAAATTCTACGGGGACTATTTCTGTACCCCCGCTTCTGAGGGCGTTGGGTGTCAATGACATTACTATTATTAATGAAGAAGTGACTGGTCACTTTGCCCACAACCCTGAGCCTTTACCGGAAAATCTAGTTGACCTCTGCAATACTGTAAAAACTAAAAAAGCCACCCTGGGTATTGCCGTTGACCCCGATGTGGACAGGCTTTGTTTCGTTTGCGAAGATGGTAGCCTGTTTGGTGAAGAATACACCCTGGTAGCGGTTGCAGATCATATTCTGACGCACAAAAAAGGCAATACTGTTTCCAATCTTTCGTCTACCCGTGCGTTACGTGATATCACGGAAAAACATGGTGGTCAATACTTCCCGAGTGCAGTTGGTGAGGTGAACGTAGTAAAGAAAATGAAGGAAGTTAATGCGGTTATTGGCGGTGAGGGTAACGGAGGAATCATAGTGCCGGAGTTGCATTATGGCAGGGACGCGTTGATTGGCATCGCACTGTTCCTTACGCTGCTGGCCAAATCAGGTAAAACTGTTCGCGAGCTCCGCAATACATATCCTGATTACTTTATTTCTAAAAACAAGATCGCTCTTACCGAAGATACGGATGTGAAGACGATCTTCGCGCACATAAAAACCAAGTACGCAGCACAGCCCATCAATACAGAAGACGGTCTGCGCATCGATTTCGATAACAACTGGGTACACCTGCGTACATCAAATACCGAACCCATTATCCGTATCTATTCGGAAAGTGAAAATGAAGCAAAAGCAAACGAACTGGCTTATAAAATAATGGATGATATTAAAAGTGTAATGGCAGGACAACCAGCTTAGTGTCAAGTCAAAAGGAAAAAGTCGAAAATAAAAAGTGCAAAACGCAGGCAGCTATAGACAATTTCTGCTTGCTTACGCATTAAAAACACTTACATGCCACTAGCTACCTAAAGCCCGTTGAATTGCTCAGCGGGCTTTTTTTTATTAACTTTAGTTCTCCGTATAATATTTTTTTTATCAACACAAGCTCCACTATGAGGACATTTTCATTGCTTATTCTATGTTTATTGCTCCTTTCCTGCAAAGGAAAGAGTAAACATGATTGGGCGGAAATGAAGCTTTTGGGGCAAGTAAAAACCCTTACAGATACTGTTTCAGATGTTTATGAACTACAGGGTAAGGCTCAAAAAAAATTGAGATCGGTTACTGCTTACCGATTCAATGAAAAAGGCTGCATCGTTGAAAAAACAATTACAATAGAAACGGGTAAAATGATAGGACGTGACAGCAA
>CANCOG010000261.1 GCA_947379685.1 Flavipsychrobacter stenotrophus
GATTACATGGGACCATACTCGCTTATGCATGTCCCTCACTTTCAACCCCCACTAATTATCGGAATGCTATAAAGGTACAATCGCAATTACGATATAAAAAAGGGGTAACCATAAAATAATTTTTGATTTGGCTATTTTTTGTTTCAATGTTATTTTTATATTCAGGCGATTCATTGTTATGATAAGAATTGCAATGAATAGCTGATATATATATAGCGCATAGGCAGAACTGGCATGGGGTTCGGCCATGTATTAATACGGTCGACACACCAACGCCAGGTGCTGCAGGTGATTAAAACGATAAAATGATAGGTACAATGCCGTATTCGGAAGTGTGTTGTAATTACTTACAGCGACGCTAAAATCATCGCACATGCCTCTTCAATTTCTTCAATCGAAATAGTAAGCGGAGGAGCTATACGTATGCAATGCGGAGCAAATAAAAACCAGTCGGAAAACAGCCCCCGCTCCAGGCAACGCTCCAGTACCTGACGTACGTGATGGGTATCGGCAAGTTCAATAGCCATAAGCAAACCCTTGCTGCGCACAGCTACAATGGCCGGGTGTTTTAGTAATTCATGGAATTTCGCTTCTTTTTCTGCTATCTGGTAAATGATGCCATCGTCCAGCAATACGCGCATGGCAGCCATTCCTGCTGCGCTGCATACCGGGTGACCACCAAAGGTCGTAATGTGGCCCAGAACCGGATCATGGGTGAGTTGGGCCATTAATGAATGGGAAGAAATAAATGCGCCCATAGGCATACCGCCTCCAAGTGCCTTGCCCAGCAAAACAATGTCTGGCACAACACCATAGTGCTCAAACCCCCAAAGCTTGCCTGTACGCCCAAAGCCGCATTGAATTTCGTCGAGTATCAGCAGGGTACCGGTTTCGTCGCACCGGCGGCGCAGCCGGGCTAGCCAGTTATTGGCTGGCTCTACAACACCGGCTTCGGCCTGGATCGTTTCAACGATCACACAAGCGGTTTGCCCGTTGATGGCATTTAACAGTTCTTCGCTATTATAGTCGTAATGCCAAACACCCGGCAGTAATGGCCTGAACGCATTGCGCCAGTACTCGTCGCCCATTACGCTCAATGCACCTATGGTATGTCCATGATAGCTATTGTTGCAACAAATAATATCAGTGCGACCAGTGCAGCGGCGGGCCAGTTTTATAGCACCGTCAGTCGCTTCCGATCCCGAATTTGTGAAATAAATACAGCTCAACTGTTCTGGCAGGTATTGAGCCAATAATGTTCCATAGTGTACCTGGGGGCTCTGCACCACTTCGCCATATACCATTACGTGCATGTATTGGGCGGCCTGTTGCTGCACGGCTTCAATCACCCGTAGGTTACTATGGCCTATATTACATACGCTGATTCCGCCAATTGCATCGAGATAGGCCTTGCCTGTTACATCGTAAAGGTAAGTGCCCGATGCACGAACTATTTCGATGCCCATGGGCGTTGGGGATGTTTGGGCAATGTGTTGTTGAAAAAGCTGACGGTTGTTCACTATGGAAGAATTAATGTTTCAGGGCGCAAAGATACGAAACCTTCAATCCGTTCCGGGTTGGTTGTGGTGGTGCATTTTCGTGGAGTCGCCATCCAGGGCTACTTTTTGTTTAGCCTCTTTCGGGAAAGCGTCGCTGATTAAAGAAGGATTTGGTAGTATTACGCCCTTACAGGGTTTGTTTAATTTCAGGTTTTCCTTTCACAGGGCTACACCCTGTGCTAAAGTGTTTCGGCCCTTCAGGCCTGAAAAATTCCCAAGTACTAATCTGGTTGTGCTATTGTGGAGTAAGGCTACCAGCTCCACGAAAAAAACAATCAATCACTTCTTCCCAACCGCATCAAAAAAGTGCTGCAATTTTTCAAACACATCCTTAGCAAACGGCAGTACGTGCCCGGCGCACCCGAAGAACCAGGGGGCAAGAGATGAAAGCCAGGAGTAGCATTTGGAGGTTGCGATCTGTTCGGGGGTGATCATGCCCGTTCGGGCACCTATCCATAAAAGGGAGCTATAGAGCACCGCACCCAGGAACCCATATAAAAGGCCACCGGCAAGTTTGTTCACAATACCGAGCATAAGGCCTTCAACGGCTTTCTGGAGTAGTTTTGCGATCAGCCTGACCAGCAAAACTACTCCTATAAAAAGTACCAGATAGCTGAGCAAAGGCGCCCAGCCACTTGTTGTATAGCCGTGTTCCAGCAGCCATGTGGCAAATGACTGCGATAATTTCAACGCGCACAAAATACCAAGCAGAATAGCCAGCACAGAAAATGCCGCTACTATCAGCCCACGGGTGTATCCCCGTATAAAAAACAGGGCGATCAGGATAAGCCCTGTGATATCAAGTGCCATTGTAGGTCTAAGCCAGTAATTGTTTTACCGCGTCAGAAATAGCCTTACCATCGGTCTTGCCGGCCAATTGCTTGCTGGCCACACCCATTACTTTGCCCATATCGGCAGCCGACTTAGCACCCACCTGCTCAATTATGGCTTTCAATTCTTTATGCAACTCCTCAACCGACATTTGCGCAGGCAGGAATTTTTCAATGATCGCGAGTTCTTCGCGCTCTTTCGCAGCGAGATCTTCGCGGTTTTGCTTCGTGAAAATATCCAGCGAATCGCGGCGTTGCTTCGCGAGCTTTTGCAACATTTTCACCTCGGTAGCTTCTGTAATAACATCAGCCGCACCTTCAGCGGTTTTCTCAATAATGATCGCTGCCTTAATAGCCCTTAAAGTGCGCAATCCAGCTTCATCTTTAGCCTTCATTGCCACCTTCAACTCTTCCATTATTCTTGTTTCGAGAGACATTCTTTATTATTTAAGTAGTTAGCAATTTGTCGTTAGTAAATAGTAATTGGTAGATAGTCTTTAGCAGTTATTCGATTGTATAAACTTGTTTAAAGAAGATATCTGGCAAACTTCAGGATTCGCATTCACCCACAAAAAATTAATCATTGACAATTAAGCTTTTTCCAGCGCGTCTGAAGCCTTTTTCAAAAAGCTCTTTGCGAAAGCCCTTAGTTCCGCTGCCAGTTCACTGTTTTTTGTTGCCATGGTGTAAGTGTCTGCCATACCCATAAATGTCTGGAAGTAAAAGTCGTTCATTTCATCCATCATCATCTTACCCGTCCAAAGGTCAATGCGAAGTGCCTCTTTAGCGTCGCCGTCCCAAAGACCCAACAGCAATGCCTTTGCTTTTTGCGGATCATTCACGTTCCCACCTGGCGCGGTCCACTTAATATCTTCGGGCATTTTGTCATCGCCCAACGTAACATGTATTGTAATGTCTGAAGTCATATTGCTCAATAAAATATAAAAGTAAGCGCCAAAATTAGTACGATAAATTGATAAACCGACAAACGAGCTATAAGAAAGCAATTTGCCGTAAGTTCAAGAAATGACAATAATAAACAGTAAAATTTTGCAATATATCATTCGAAAAGCCTCAATTTTTACCGTTCGTGAAGTTTTTCGACCGTTCGTGAAGTTTTTGGGGTCCTGGCCATATCGTCAGCGTAACTTGCATCTCCGGCCAAAGAGGGTCGAAAAGCTAAGAATTATGAACAAATTTAAAAGCAGCATGAAAAGCAAGGTATCTGTTGTGGCATTGCGCGTTACGCTTTTATTATTGTCTTCATTTTGCATAATGGCCGCTACACAAGCCCAAATAATTTCCAGATTTGCCGGGAATGGCAATAACGGATATGATGGCGACGGAGGCGAAGCCCTGAATGCACAACTCGATGGGCCGATTGCAGTCACGACCGATGACTCTGGCAATGTCTTCATTGCCGATTATTACGGAAATCGCATACGCAAAGTAACACCTGCGGGCATCATCAGTACGATTGCCGGCACAGGGGGAATAGGATTTTCTGGCGATGGCGGACCAGCCATTGAGGCCGTGCTATCGGGACCAAGTGGATTGGCGACCGATCATGCAGGCAATCTATATTTTGCCGATTGTCACAACGGCAGAGTGCGCCGCATAAATAGGGAAGGTATTATTACAACTATTGCAGGCAGTGGAACAGGAGGGTATGGCGGAAATGGCGGAAAGGCCACTCAGGCAAGTTTTTCTGAGCCAACCTCGGTTGCCGTTGATGAAAAGGGCAATATATATGTGGCCGATTGTGGTAACAACTGCATCAGAAAAATTACGCCTGCCGGAATAGTACTTCCATATGCGGGAAACGCTGCAGGTGCGGGAACCGGTACAGGCTCATTCAGGGGCGACAACAGTTCCGCATTGGCCGCAGAGTTGAATCACCCAAGGGGAATGTCCTTCGATGCAGCAGGTAATATGTTCTTTTCAGACTGTTTTAATAACCGTGTGCGCAAAGTGAGTACGGCCGGAATTATTACAACGGTCGCTGGCAACGGTCAAAGCGGTTACGACCGCGACGGTGTCAAGGCAAATGTTGCCATGCTGAATTATCCCCAAAACGTAATTGTTGATGCTACAGGAAACTTATTCATTGCCGACCTGGGCAACAATCGTATTCGCCAGGTGAGTGCAACAGGTATCATATCTACAGTTGCAGGCACCGGGCAGGCCGGCTATACCGGTGACGATGGACTTGCTACCCAGGCTCAGATCAACGAACCCTCTTATGTCACTTTCGACCGCTCAGGCAACCTGCTCATTTGCAGCAAGGCCAGCAATAAAGTAAGGCGCATAACCCAAGCAACCCTGGCAGCTGGCCATATCCCAATACTTGCACCTGCCAAGGGGCCAAACAGCATCGAATCCCCACAAGGAAATATTACCACAAATTAGAAAACCCCAATTCAAAACCCACCTGGCGCGAGTTTGATGCGTTGACTTGTGCTGTTGGCAACTCACGTCCCACTCGAGTTAGGCTTGAGTCTAGAAAAAAGTCCAGCGATAGCCACCAACCCTCGAATGACTTTTTTTCATTCCATCCCCCTTCAATAAAGCTTTGTCATTCTGACGAAGGAAGAATCTCTGTAAGACGTTCTTGCCCTCAACGGTAGGCTCCCTTCAGGGCGGGGGACACGCGAGAACGCCCCAAACCGGCGCAAACCTCACTCACTCTCGTCCGCGTTTGTAACGCGGATGCTCCGGCAGGGCGTTTGTAACGCCCGTCAAAGCTCATTCAATCCAACAAATGCGGTTAAAGAAGCCCAACGGGCTTCAACAATAATAGCCGCCGGTGATCCCGATAGCCATCGTGGAGGCGGATGAAAACGTTTTCACCCAACCATGAAAGGGTTGAACATGTTGTTTTGTTTCTACATTGATTAATTCACTCCTGAAGCAAATCGCGTCAATTACATTCCTCAAAGTATAAAATTTATAACTTATTTGACGAAGACTTGCACAAACGGGAGGTATTCGCCCACTTTAACAAACAATTTGTTGTATAACAGGTACTATGTATTGCATGATACTGTTCTTTGCATACCTTTGTATTGAAATTGCAGAGCATGGCTATAGACAATACCGAATCTCAGATGCGCAAAGGGTTACTGGAACTCTGTATACTGGGAATCATCAAGAAGCACAAAGAAGCATACCCGAGTGATATACTCGAGCAACTGAAAGGTGGGAAACTGGTAGTACTGGAAGGAACCTTGTACCCACTCCTCACCCGGTTGAAAAATGCAGGTATGCTTAACTATCGATGGGAAGAATCACAATCGGGGCCGCCGCGCAAGTATTATGCGCTCACGCCCGAAGGCGTCGACTTCTACGCACAACTCCGCACCACCTGGGACGAATTGAGCGCCGCAGTCAATAACCTGACTGGATAAATGATAATTATGATTTCAAAATCGTAGACCAATTTCCTTTGTAAAACCACACATTTCAATCCACTCTTTCAATAAATATTTATGCAACGCATCATACAGATCAACATTGCAGGCCGCGTATTGCCAATAGAAGAAGACGCTTATGTGCTCCTGAAAAACTATATCAATGCACTGGAACGCCAGTTCACAGGCACTGACGGCAAAGAGATCATAGAAGACATTGAAAGCAGGATATCAGAGCTCTTTTCCACCAGGCTACAAAGCGGCGCTCACGCGATAGATGGAGCCGACGTGCAAAAAGTAATAGACACACTTGGCGCCCCCGCCGACCTGCACGATGGCAGCAGCTCGTCATCATCGGGCTACGGAAATACCTCAAAAACAGGCTCCTCATCCTCAGGCGGATACAATGCCGGTTACAACACAAAACAATCCCAATACAACAACAACCCAAACCGGGACCGCCTCCTGCGCGATCCCTTCGATAAAATGGTAGGCGGTGTTTGCAGCGGCCTGGCTCATTATTTCGATGTAGACACGGTCATAGTACGACTGATCATGCTGGTGCTGATACTTACAGCCGGTATAGGCCTGTTGGTGTATGTTATAGCCTGGTGTATAATTCCCGCCGCTAAAACGCCCGCTGATCTAGAATACGGAAACCCTATGACTTTCCATGACATTAGTCACAACGTAACACAGGAACTCACCGACCTTCAAAAAAGGGGAGAGCGAATGAGCCGCGAGTTGCAAGATTTTTTCAGAAGCAAGAGGTGATAGTATAAGGAGAGATTATTGGCAATTTTTGAATAGTTTTGAACGGGCGGAATAAATACCTATGTGATATTAGCAATTCAAAAAGAGAAAAACCGACTTATATGACTGTAAATGAGATCATGACCACCCTCGAATCAATGGGCAATGAAGGCACCAAAAAAGTGCTCCTGAAACACGGTTTAAAAGAACCCTTTTTTGGCGTGAAGGTCGAGGACATGAAAACCATCCAGAAAAAAATCAAGAAAGATTATACACTCGCCAAAGAACTGTACCTCACCAAAAACGCCGATGCTATGTACCTGGCAGGGCTGATTGCAGATGATGAGCAAATGACACGAGAAGAACTGCAGCAGTGGGTTGAACTGGCAGTTTCTAACAACATAAGTGGATACACCGTGCCATGGGTAGCAGCGGGCAACAGGTATGGTTTCGAACTGGGCCTGAAGTGGATAGATAGCAGCGAGGAGCATATTGCGGCAGCGGGCTGGTCGACACTCAGTGGGTTAGTAGCATTAAAAGCCGAT
>CANCOG010000262.1 GCA_947379685.1 Flavipsychrobacter stenotrophus
TTTGCTCCCGCATAGCGGTAATGATCTGTGGTAATTTATTGGTGCCAATGTGCGGGTGGGCGTCAAATAATATGCTCCCCTCAGCTCCAAAATGATGGAACAATTGCAAAATACGGCCTACGTCACCGCGCTTAGTAGACCGGGTATAAAGTTTGCCATCACTATACGTCCCTGCCCCACCCTCTCCAAAACAATAGTTGGATTCCGGGTTTACGACTCCTTCTTTATTCAGTGCTGCCAAGTCGCGCCTGCGGCTGCGCACATCCTTTCCCCGCTCCAGCACAATAGGCTTAAAACCCAGTTCTATCAACTTCAATGCTGCAAAAAGTCCAGCAGGGCCGGAACCAGCAATTACCACGTGAGGTGCGTTGCTTACATTTTGCAATCTTGGCTCAAAGAAAACTTGCTGCCCCACGGGCTCATTTATAAATACACTAAGGGAAAGCAATACCCTTGGCTGCCGTGGCCTTGCATCAATAGACCGTTTCAGTATCTGATAACCCGTTATTTGCACAACTTGCACACCGCATTCAGCAGCAATAGCCTTACGGGTGGCAACATCGTCAGCCGCCTCAGACGGCAGCAGGGAAATGGAGATTTGTTTGTTCATTGTGTTAGGGTTTTATCCTAAAAACTATTTAAAATCACGCAATACAAAAATAATGACCAACAAAGCAATAAGGATAAAAGCCACCGAAACAGACTATTTGGCCAATGTATTTATATGCCACTTCCCCATATGGTACTTCCTGATCTTTTTGCTATTGATATCCATAAAAAATAAAGCCGAACCACCTAGTCCAACTCCAAACCAAAGCTGGAAAGTTTCCCTCTGAAATCTGCCATTATCCCAGGAAACCACGGGCGCAAGTACCATCATCAAAGGAAACACAAAACAAATAATACAGCCTCCTTCGGGCTCATTCTTCCTGTATTGTATTTGCTGTATGTCGGCATATGCGATACTTCTGGGTCCCGGGGCGGTCATAGCCTTTCTGA
Source organism: Flavipsychrobacter stenotrophus (assembly GCA_947379685.1). Taxonomy (GTDB): domain Bacteria; phylum Bacteroidota; class Bacteroidia; order Chitinophagales; family Chitinophagaceae; genus Flavipsychrobacter; species Flavipsychrobacter stenotropha_B. The sequence goes on from CANCOG010000262.1 coordinate 1,000, forward strand.
TACGGTATTGCCACTTTTCGGAGGAATCACTTCCATTTTTTATAAGGCCGTACTTGCTCCAACCTTCACAGAACTTAATTTTTGCTGAATCATAAGGCGTAATGGAATACTCATAGCGGGTGTAATCTTTCAAAACCAGACTATCTGCACCAACCTTCTCAATACTGCAACCATCCCGGTATGGAATGGAGTCCGTTTTAGAAACAATACCAACACGCGCTTGATCATGAAATATTACTCTTTCACGTCCCTTTTGTAGCGTCAGTCTAGTCTGGCAATTACCACTAAATGCAATTATTATGGCTAAGGTAAAATTGGTTATTAGTGCAACATATCTGCCAACGGTGCGGTTCATGTAAGGTTTTTGTCGGTTTAAACTTTGAGTATCCCTCATTAAAACAATTCGCCGCCTGGCACACTTCCGTTTTGTTAGCTTTAAGGATGTGTCTTCTTGTAATTCTCCTTTACGTTATCGAGATGTTTCACAAACTTTTCAATATCCGGATCATATGAGTAACCGGTTTCAGCGAGTTTATTGCCCTTCTCATCCACATAAAAATACAATGGCTGGGAGTTTGAGCCAAACTTAGCGGCTTGCAAATCAGCGTTTTTGTTACCCAGAGTGATCACTTGTGAATTCAGATCTTTTGAAAAATACTGCTGATCCTTAGGCAACTCAATTTTGTTCATATCGCAATACAAAGAAGCTACCACAAAATCTTCCTTCAACCGTTTCGCTACCTCTGGTTTTGACCACACTTGTGCCTCCATTTTACGGCAGTTCACACAATTGATACCGGTGAAATCGAGCATGATTGGCTTCTTTAATTTAATAGATGCCGCCACCGCCTCATCAAAATCGTAGTAGGTAACCAGGCCCAGGTTCTTCACCACAGGAGGCTCGTATATTTTCATATCCGAAACATATTTAACCGGGCTGATGTCACTTTTTACCGGTTCAGCTGCCGCTCCACCTGAAGCGCCACTGCCTCCAAACTGCTCAAAAGTACCCATTGGCGGTACAAATGCGCTAATGCCATTTAACGGAGCACCCCACATACCCGGCAACAGGTAAACAGCGAATGTGAATGCAGCTATCGATAAGAACAATTTAAAAATGGAAACATATTCCTGACCATAGATATTTTTTGCTTGCTCATCATCATGCGATAATTTCAGCTTACCCAGCAGGTAAACACCTATTAAAACAGACAATACGATCCAGGCAGCAATAAAAATTTCTCTATCCAGCAAGCGCCATCCCTGAGAAAGGTCGGCATTGGAAAGGAATTTCAGCGCCAGCATTAATTCTACAAAACCAAGCACAACCTTTACCTGGTTGAGCCATCCGCCTGACGATGCCATCTTATTCAGCATACCAGGGAATATTGCAAACAAAGCAAAAGGCATTGCCAGGCCTATTGAAAAGCCAAACATACCAACAGCTGGTCCGGCTATGCCACCCTTTCCTGCCGCAACCAGCAATGGGCCTACTATAGGACCAGTACAAGAGAAAGATACAATGGCCAGCGTAAGGGCCATAAAAAAGATACCACTGAAACTACCTACACCGGCCTTAGAGTCTGTCTTATTTGTCCAGGATGATGGCAACGTTATCTCGAACGCTCCCAGGAAAGAAATACCGAATATCACAAACACGATAAAGAAAACCAGGTTCGCGATCCAGTTGGTAGAAAGTGAGTTAAGCGCAGTAGATCCGAAAATAGCCGAAACCAAAACACCTAATACTGTAAATATGATAATGATAGAAAGCGAATAGTACAATGCATTCCTGATTCCTTCTTTGCGTGTCTTGCTCCTCTTGGTAAAGAAACTAACCGTAATAGGAATCATGGAATATACGCAAGGCGTTAATACCGCCGCCAGGCCACCGAGAAAGGCAGCGAAGAACAACCAAAGCAAAGATTTCTGTTCTTCACCCTTAGTCGATTTTCCGTCACTTGCGTTACTACCCGCAACCGCTATTTTTTTTGAACTGGTATCTGGAGCGGCGGGTGCTGTATTTGTTTTGGCTGCGCCATTACCCCCGGCGGAATCGCCGCCAGCAGAGCCGCCTCCAGTTGAGGCAGTGCTCGTTGAATCTTTCTTAGTATCAGAGGCATCGGCAACACCTCCAGCGTCCGTTATCTCAATGGTAAATGCAGTGGGTAATTTAGAAGGAAGACAAATATTGTCGTTACACGTCTGGTAGAAGTAGGTACCTGAGATTTTCGTGTTGGCACTGATCGTTGCCTTTTGTACGTAATCTATCTTATCCTTAAACATATGCACAATGCCAACAGGATCAATGTCTTCTGTGATCATCTTACCCTTCTCGGCAACGGCACCTTCATACTTTACTTTATCATTCTTTTTAAATTTAATCTCCGGCGGTATCTGCCCTCCGTCACCACCTGGTTTGAACGACCATAAATGCCACCCCTTGTCTATGCGGCAATGAACGATCAGTTGGTATTTTTTATCCGATACTTTTTTTGCTTCAAACGACCAATGAGTGGGGTCCTTGATCATTTGAGCATTGCCACTGAAAGCAATGAGTGCAAAGCAAACTATCAGTAAATTTCTAACCAACTTCATATTAAATACTTTGTTTGAACAATCATTTTTTTGCGGGTAACAAACTCAGGGTGTTTAACACAAATATCCTACTTAACTTCAATAGTAAAATCCTTTGTTGTAGGCGGCAGGCACATTTTATCGCTGCACATCTGATACATATATGTTCCCTTTATGGTAGTTGCACCAGATATGAAAGCAGCCTGAATATAGTCAACCCTGTCCTTAAACATGTTCACCTTACCCTCAATACCTTCAACTTTTTCAGAAATTAGCTTGCCTTTTTCGTGGATCTTGCCCGAAAACTTTACTTTATCGTTCTTTTCAATTTTTATTTCAACAGGGATAAGCGTTCCATCACCACCTGGCTTTTGCGAATATATATGCCAACCTTTTTCCAGTTTTAAATGGGCTACGATCTCATAGTTTCCCTGCTTCATTTTTTTTGCTTCAAAGGTCCACTTACTGTTATCCTTAACCATCTGTGCACGTGCAACACCGGAAACAAGTATACAGACTAAAATTACGAGGCCTGATTTAACTGAGTTTATCATGAGATATTGATATTAAACGGGAAATAAAATGAACAACAATAATAACGGATAAATACCTTTTAGCTTCATGCCGAAGCTTTTTTTAACGTTTTAGAAAGCCAAACATGAAGCAGCCCGCCAGGCAAACCAACCTGATATCTGCAATTCAAATTGCAATATTGGTGTCGGTAAATTGCTCGCCTCGAAAGACGCCAGATGCACACTTGAAACCATTGTTTATTTCAGCTCAGCAACAAATCGTTCCGTAACGGGCGGTAAAACATGCTCTTCATCGTCACAAAGCTGGTAAGTATAGCTACCTGTAAGTTTTGCACCGGGAGTCGCCTCCAATAGCTGAGTATACAGCACCTTAAAACTGTATATATTTACGAGACCCACATGCTTGATATTTTTCGTTTCGAGCAACCCCTTTGATGCAATAGTATCCTTAAGCTTCACGTCCTTGTTGGCGTCAAAGGCAAAATGAGGAATAACCAGCGTTACTCTCTTCTTCTTTTTCTTCCCAATATTATCTGTTTCGGTAAACACATGCCAGCCCTTTTTGAGGTCGAGGTGAAAAACCAGTTCGTATTCATTCTCAGACAGTTTTTTGCATGTATGGCTCCATTTCGCAGTTTCCTTATCGGCTTGTCCGAAAGAAAATGAATGGGCGAAAACAAAAACAGCAAGCAACAATAAACGCTCAATGTGCTTCATAACTATATATTGTTTTATTCTCAGTTCATCAGACTCAACGCCTGCAATATTGCCTTACCGTCGGTGTTATTCAATCCGTCAGAACAAGCCCTTTCAGGATGCGGCATCATACCATAAACGTTCTTGCCATCATTACAAATTCCGGCAATATTATTTACGGCACCATTAGGGTTCGATTGTATGTGAATTTCCCCATGTTCATCGCAATACCTGAACACCACCTGCTTATTATCATGCAAATGCTTCAAAGTAGCAGCATCAGCATGGTATCTGCCTTCTCCATGGGCAACAGGTATTTTCAGTGCCTTTGTGCCAACGTGATTACCTATAAGGTTCTTATTATTATCGCTCTTTATGTACACGTTCTTGCAAACGAACTTCTGATGGTCGTTCTGCAGCAAAACACCTGGCAGCAAACCAGCCTCACACAAGATCTGGAATCCGTTACATACACCCAGCACTTTTCCACCCCTGCCGGCAAAATCAATTACCTGTTCCATCATAGGGCTAAATCGTGCAAGCGCACCACAACGCAGGTAATCCCCGTAAGAAAAACCACCAGGCAACACAATGCAGTCAGAGGTCGAAAACATACTCAGGTCGTTGTCTTTATGCCACAGCATAACCACCTCCTGCTTCAGGTCATCGCGAAGCGCATGCATCATATCTCTGTCGCAATTTGAGCCCGGGAAAACTATAATACCAAATTTCATGAACAGCTATTTATTCGCCCAAAGGCAAAAAACAAGAAAAATAAGTGAAAAATAAAAGATAAAGTTACTAAACCGTTTGTTTTTTTCAAACGCAAGTGCATGAGTTACAATAATACTCAATGCCGGAAGCGCAATTAACCATGCACTGGTTATCAAATGATCGGTTGCAAAAGCAACCATAACCGATATGATCAGGTAAAACGAAATGCCTATCCAGTCACGCCTGATGTATATATTGTTCATCGGTACGTTCTTACGCATGGCCATTATACCGGTTGCCAACAGCACAAAAATACCTGAAAGCGTAATGATAAAATAAAGTGGCGACGAAGACAAAGGCTCTACCGAAATTCCAATAGCAGGCCATTGAGTAAACAAATACAATTTATCGACCAGAAATAATATCGAAACCAGGAAATACAAAGGAGTAATATACCCGAGTAAAGCCACCGACCACTCTCCGGTATTAAAGGGCCGGAACAAGACCATGCCTACAAGTAATAAAAGTAGAAATCCGAGCGCAGTAAATTGGAAAATGGCTGCCAGGCTAAACAACATCGCCGCATTATAAATTAGCTTCCTTGGTTGTGTCGTTTTCGAAAAACCAAACATGATATCCATTGCGCCCAGCAATATCCAGTTCAGCAACATGGTCTCGCTAAAATAATTAAACCGCGGATAAACAGAGGTAAGCAGCAGGTAAACAAATGCGGCGATATAAGTATGTTTGGGAAACAGCTTATGCCTCATAGTGATGCTGTTCAGATACAATGCCTGAATAAAAATCAGTGCCACACCAAGCAGGGTATAAGAAAAAGATCCGTTTTTGAACACGAAAAATAAAGCCCTCAGCATATAATTATACATGAAGTGTCTGGGTATCGGCAATGGCATCACAGGGTTAAGTAACACCCTTAACTTTACCAAGAGGGTAAAGATGAACAATATTATTACAGTAAAGGGGGTGTTATTTCTGAATAAACGAAGCACTTACTCTGTTTTGGCTGATTGGCTGCAAAGCTACAAAACTAGTTGGGCAATTGTTGCGAACCGTATAACTGCGACCGGTTAATAAAATGGACGCCATTGAATTTAGAAAAATCAGGGTTCTGAAATTTCGGGAGAAATCTGAACTTGCTCAATTGATGCCTTCGCCTCCAATCCTGAAAAACGGTTAAACAATTTCCCGGTAATTGTTCCGGTCACAAAGCCTATTAGACCACCACAAATAACATCCAACGGATAGTGAACACCAACATATACCTGCGCGTAGCTTACAAGCACTGCCCAAATTATTGCCGCCGGCCATACCCATCCCATGCGCGCTCCAAGGGTCACCGCCGCAAAAATGCCTATTGAAAAATGATTGGCTGCATGAGACGAAGGAAAACTATAGCCGCTTCCACAAGGTACAATTAAATGAATAACGCCTGAAAGTGCGGCGTTGTTGCATGGTCTAATTCGTTCAAAATAATGCTTCAGCCAGGTTGCACTCACCTGGTCTGAAATAACAAAGGAGATAAAAAAGCCG
>CANCOG010000263.1 GCA_947379685.1 Flavipsychrobacter stenotrophus
TTCAAATTTATCAATATTTTAGAGAGCGTTAGCCGATTTGGCTTTTCTAATAAAAAACAATAGTGCGCCCGCAACGACTAGGTGCATCAAATCAAGCAGAGCACCATATGCTAAAGTTACACCGGGTATGCCCATAAATGGATTGGCTAGCGACAATACAACCAGTACAGCAGAGATAATCGTGAAAGTTTTTAAGCCATTTTTTGAAAATTTCTCTACCACGAAAAAGACAAGGCTTCCAATCAAAGAAGGAAGGAGACTAGCCATAATAATATCAGCAATGGTAAGCGGTTTACCCGGTTTGATGAAGATATTATCAGTAAAAATACCCATTAAGTGACCAATAAAAAATAATGCAGCGTTGATAATTGTAGCTGCACTTGCGGCCATGCCGCCTGCTTTTACGCATTGTCCGATACTTAGTTTTATGTTCATTTTGAGGTTGATTTATCTGTTATGAAATTGAATTTATTTAACTCAACGCAGGATAATCGGTATATCCTTTTTCGCCGCCAAAGTACATTGTTGCACGGTCTGGGGTGTTCAATTCAGCATTCAATTCAAAGCGTTTTGGCAAATCAGGATTGGCAAGGAATAAGGCGCCGTAAGAGATCATGCCTGCGATTCCTTTCTCAAGTTCCGCCTCACCAGTTTCGCGGTTATAGCCACCATTCGCCATCACCAGATGCTGGGACAGTTTTCCAAAAGTGCCAATGACATCCCTTGGGTACTGGGGTAAATTGTCGGTCGGGAACATAGCATTCATCAACTGTATGTACGATAGAGGCAGCTTGTTCAATTCGGTGATCAGGTAAGTATACAGATCGGTAGGATTGCTGTCAATAATACTGTTATAAGGAATGCTGGGTGACAATTTAATACCCACTTTGCCCGGGCCCGCTGCCTCTGAAATGGCCTGCATTACTTCCAATACAAACCTGCTGCGGTTTTCAATACTTCCACCATACTCATCTGTACGTTGGTTAGCGCTTTCTACCAGGAATTGGTTGGGCAGGTAGCCAAATGCACCATGCAACTCCACACCATCGAAACCAGCGGCCATAGCGTTGATGGCGGCCTGCCTGTAGTCCTGTACAATTTGTTTTACTTCTTCTGTGGTTAATGCCCGTGGAGTTTCATAATCTTTAGGGCCTTGCGAAGTGAAATGTTGTTGCCCGGTAATGGCTATAGCTGAAGGCGCAACAGGAAGCACTCCTTTTTTGTCGACCGAATGACCAACCCGGCCGGTGTGCCATAGCTGTGCATAAATAGCACCACCTTTTTGGTGAACGGCAGCAGTTACTTTCTTCCATGCTTCCACCTGGTCCTGGTTAAATAAGCCTGGGGTAAACGGGCTGCCCAGCGCTTGATCACTAATGTTTATAGCCTCAGTTATCAACAGCCCTGCTGATGCCCGCTGTTCATAATACAATACTGTCAGGTCACCGACTATACCGTTCACATCGGCACGGCAACGTGTCATAGGAGCCATCGCCATGCGGTTTTGCAGTGTAAGGCTGCCCAAATCTATCTTGCTTAAGAGTTTCATATGCTTTATGTTAAGTTTAAATTGTTAGTGTTCCCATTTTCCCATTGCGGTAGTTGTCCATTACTTGCGCTATTTGTTCTTCGCTGTTCATCACAAAGGAAGCATAGGCAACAATTGGCTCCTGTAGGGGCGTACCTCCAAGAATTATGAAGTGACTATCGGCAGACGCTGCAATGGTCAAAGCATCTCCCGTCGTGTCAAATTTTGATATAGTCCCCTGAAGCAATTGCTTGTCAGCGATAGCCAGATTGCCCGTTATCATGTATAATCCGCAGGTGTCTCCTTCTGTAATGGGTATTTCGATCTGCGTTCCGGCAGGGATATTGACCTCGAAAATATATGCCGGTGAAAGGCTTTTTACTGGGGAAATGCGCCCCAACAAACTCCCTGCCAACACCTTTATTATTGCTCCGTTATGCTCGAACGATGGCAGCGTAGTAGAAGGGTAATGGAAAAATGCCGGGTCAATAAACTTGTCTTTTGCCGGCAGCGAGATCCACAATTGGAGTCCGTGTATGGTTTCAGTTTCTGTACGGTGTTCTGCCATACCCTCTGCATGAATTATTCCCTTGCCGGCCTGCATCCAGGCCACATCACCTGCATGTATTGTCACATCGTTTCCCAGACTGTCCTGATGACGGTTGCTGCCGGAAAAAAGGTAGGTTATGGTAGCAATTCCTGCATGAGGATGCGGGGGTACACCTCCGCTGCCTGGCCCTTTCTCAATTGGCCCGAAATGGTCAAGGAATACAAAGGGATCAACATTACTTACAGCTCCGGGAATCACTTGCTTCACAAATGGCCCCATGCTTCTGCTGGCGTAGGCTTTCTGAGTATGGAATATCAGCTTGTTCATTTGCTCAATTTTTTAATTAGTTGTACGTATAACTATTATTTCAAAAAAAATCAATACTCCCTTATTTTGTCGAGCAGCGCATTGAGATGAAAGGCCTCGGAGGCCGTCAGGTTGTTATGTGCTCTGTTATTTTCCTTAAAGTTCCCTTCAATTGCCTGCAAGAGTGTGAGTCCTGCGTCAGTTATATTTATCTGGTATTCCCGCTTATCACTTTCCGACTGTACAACAGTTACCAGTTTCTTGATTACCAGTTTCTTAATTATGAGTGTCACATTGGAGTTGGGCGCTATCATACGCGAAAGAATATCTTTCTGACACATACTTTCAGGTGCGCTACCCTTCAATATCCTTAATACATTGAATTGCTCATGAGTAACATTGAATGGCTTAAGGGCAGAAGAGATTTTATGATACAGCCAATTGGCCGTAAACAGTACGTTGAGGTTGGCTTTTAGCTGTTCGTTGTCGAATCTCGACTGTTTTATTTCTTCTTCTAATGACGCCATATGCATTATTTCTGAGACAAAAGTAAGCTAATTAGTTGTATGTACAACTAATATTTTCGATGGCATCATAGATGAAACCTATTATCACACATGCCTGCCTCTGAATTACGGCATTCAAAAAAATGAGGTATTTTTGAGATGAGATTGTTCTGGCCAATATAAGTTAGCCGGCTTAACAGCCCGAACTAGGGTAAGCACAAATCCTATCGCAGATCATTTACCCTTCTATGCATCGGTACCCAATAATTGGCGAGCAAATAAAATTAACGACCATGAGGAAATTCATCATTCACTTATTCCCGATGTTGCTATTGGCGACTATCATACAGGCACAAGAAAAGAAGATGCAGTATTTCGATAAGAATTTGCGCCAGTGCAGTGCGGAGGCATTTACCTATTCACGTTCTATTGAAAAAAAGAGTGAATCGTTGTATGAGATTCATGACAATTATGCCAATGGCATGCCTATTTTATCGGGCCACCTTACTTCGCCAGCTTTAAACTTCTGGGAGAACCGTACCGGGCATTTTATCTATTATAATGCACAAAAAGGTAAGGCATCGGAAGGGGAATTTGTGAATGGTAAGCGCCACGGAAAGTGGATCTATTATGTGCCAGGTAGTGATATGTTGCTAAAAGAGGTACAATATGAAAATGGTGATGTAGTGAGTTCAAAAAGCTTTGGCGGTGAGGGGCAATGGGTGCAGACACTTTCAGAGTATGAGCATGGGCAGGTAGTTTCGGAAAAGCAATTTTTCAGGACGGGGAAATTAAGGAAGGAGCTATTCAGTAATGGTGATGTTATGGAGTATTACCCCAATGGCAAGGAAAAAAGAAGCGCCAATTATAAGGGAGGTAAATTGATAGTTGAGCAATGTTTCGACTTAAAAGGTAAGGACACCGAATGTGTGCAGCAGGCCAGCAATAAGGATGTGATTATGCCAACCACCACCTACGACCTCAATGACTTTTTGGGAAAGACGGTACACTACCCCGATATAGCAATGGACAGAGGTATTACCGGAAAGGTGATTGTTCAGTTTGTGGTTATGGAAGACGGCTCATTGGCGGGAATATTGGTATTAAAAGGTGTGTCTCCTTCGCTCGATGAAGAAGCACTTCGGGTTGTGGCCTCCATGCCTGCATGGCAACCGGGGTACGAGAAGAATAAACCGGTCAGAGTTTATTTTAACCAGCCAATTACTTTCGCTCTGGAATAGTGCTGGTGATTTTATCGCCGCCGGGGTAAAGAAAAGCTGAAGTTCGCGCCATTGTCCAATTCGCTTTCAGCCCAAATGCGCCCACCGTGCTTCGCTATGATCCGTTCAGCGATAGCCAGGCCTACACCCGTACCTTCAAATTCGCCCTGGGTGTGTAATCGTTGGAATACTCCGAATAGTTTATCGGCATATTTCATCTCAAAGCCGACACCATTGTCCGCTATGCTGTATACAATATCATCATCCTGTTCAACCGAAGTGATCACCACCGTTGGATGCTCTTTTTTTGATGAATATTTTATGGCGTTAGAGATCAGGTTGATCATCACCTGGTAAATTAGCGAATAGTCGCCTGGGACGGCATGTAAATCGGCAACTTTCACATCGGCATTGTGCTGTTGTGCTCGTTCAAAGTCAGCCAGTGCATTCAGTGTGAGTTCCTTCATGTTCAATGCTGACTTTACAATTGTTTTTCTCCCAAGTCTTGAGAACGCGAGCAAATCATCGATAAGCCGGCTCATTTTGAGCGAATTATTCTGGATAACTTTTAGAAACCTCTTTCCCTGGGCATCGAACAAAACATCATACTCTTGTTCCAGAATTTTTGAATAGCCATCGATTGCCCTCAATGGAGCCCGCAGGTCATGGGAAACTGAATAGGTAAAAGATTCCAGTTCGCTGTTCACTACCCGCAGTTGCTCTTCCGCTTTTTTTCGGTCTGTGATGTCGTAAATGATATTGATCGCGTATTTTTCACCACTTAGCAGTATTGTTTCTATAGAAGACAGCACATCAATTATCCTCCCCGATTTATGGTGCACCCGCATTTCAATGTTCCTGGCAAAGCCAGATTCTTTCACTTCTTTCAGGATTGCTTCGCGTAGCGGAACATCAACTATCAACCCTGCTTCCCGTGACGTATGACCTACTAATTCTCTCTTTGAGTAACCCGTCATGCGTCCAAATGCATCGTTGACGTCAAGATATGTGGAATCCGAAAGCCGGGTGATTGTTATACCTGCCGCGCTGGCTTGGAAAGCTTTTTCAAATTTATCTTCACCTTCCTTCAACTGTTCAATGTAACGCTCCAGTTCCGCGGTACGCTCTGCTACTTTTTGCTCGAGCTCTTCATTCATTTTACGGATGTTAGCCTCAGTTTTTTTCCGGTCGTTTATGTCCTTGAAAAATGCCAGAATCCTGTCCGAACCTGCTATTGTAGCCCTTTTTAGATTTACCTCATACCAGCTCGACGAACCATCGCTGGTTTTACCAAGCCATTCGAACTGCTGCGGAGGGCCAGCCGCAGCCTTACTGATAAAGTCGATCGCTTTCTCAAAACTGTAATCGGGGTTGTCAGTAATAAAAGCCTGAGGGTCGTTATTCAAAAGCTCTTGCCTGGTGAAGCCAGTGATCTCCATGGCTTTCTGGTTTACCTCAAGCACCCTGCCGGTTTCCATTTCATGAACGTAAATGGCTTCGTTGGCCTTCTCAAACAACTCCCTGTAATTGGTTTCCGCTTTCTTTATTTTCTCCTCTGTTTCTTTTTGTTCAGTAACATCCTGCAGCACCAAAATTACTTCAACTAACATCCCTTCACTATTTTTTAAGGGGTAAAGCGTCATCTGCATCCAACGCTTCCTGCCGGTCTGCCCAATAAGGGAAGGATCATAGAGGTACGGCTCCGATACCGCCAATTCGCCATCAAAAGCTTGTTCAACGTACTTTGAAAGCCCTGACGCTTCCAGTTGTGTATCCTTCCTTATGTTGTAGCCCCTTACCTTTTCACGGTCTTCCTGCCACATTAATTCCCATGCTTTGTTTGCATTGACATAAGTGCCGTCGGGCAGGTACGTAATTACAGGGTAAGGGAATTGTTCAATTATGGAACGGAACCTGTTTTCGCTGGCGCGAAGCTGGTCTTCCGCATGCTTTTTATCAGTGATGTCGCGAAAATTGGATACCAGTGCCCCTATATCGGCATCCTGCAGCATATTGGTGATTGTTCCCTCACACCAAACATAACTGCCGTCATTGCATAGCACACGTTGTCTAATGAAAACTGAGTGCCCCGGGTTATTCAGCACGGTGGCAACCTTCGCCATAAGTCCCGGCACATCGTCCGGGTGAACAAAATCAGAGCCGGGCCGCGATTGGTATTCTTCAAGCGTAAAGCCTGTGATTCGTGTAACTGACGGACTAATATACAGCATCTTGCCATCGGGAAGGGCAAGAGTCATCATGTCTGCGCTTTTTTCTATCAGTGTTCTGAACAGCTTTTCGCTTCTTTTGAACTGTTCCTGCGATACTGTTTTTGCGAATGTTTCGTCCCCCATCTCCATTTACATTTTCCAGGATCTTCCCATCGAAAATATGATCAAATATAAATAGAAATCAGTACATAAATTAAATGGTTTTTCTTGCGCTTCTTATTTTAATCATAATAGATTTTTGAACCCTGCCGTCGATACTCAGCCGCACACAAAAACGCAACCCGACTAGTTTTGCAATACAGGATAGGTCTATAAGGGTATTATCAAAAATCGGGTGACTGGATTGGCACATATGATCAGGTTGCTGTCCCAGGGTTTTCAACGCTTGAAAGACTTAATAAAGCAGAAGACCGATCGGTTCTGTTGCCGGAGCTAAAAATAAATTTGGAATATTCATTCCAAGGCTATTACCTTTGTGTCGTGGATAAGAAAGAACAGATCATAAAGGCTGCCATGTTACTCCTTATTGAAAACGGAGTACAGGCAACCCCTATGTCGGCCATTGCCAAGGCGGCTAATGCGGGCATGGGTACGATCTATAATTACTTTCCCACAAAAGAAGACCTGATCAATGCCATTTACATTTACATAAAGCTCGATGAGATAAAGGCTATTTCCGCGCCATTCAC
>CANCOG010000264.1 GCA_947379685.1 Flavipsychrobacter stenotrophus
GTTTAGTAGTGCCGGGTCTTTTCCCCCCCGATGTAATTGGTACTGCTGACTTTATTGCACCGGAAGTACTGTCAAGCAAACATTTGAAGAAAGATGACCCCAACAGGAAGCTCCCGAACCGGCTTACTGACCTGCACGCGCTAGCTGTGATGATCTATTTGTATCTCCTTTACCGGCATCCGCTGAAAGGTGGGAAAGTGCATGATATGGATGCGGAAACAGATGATCTTTTGTCGATGGGAGAGAAGGCCCTTTTTATAGAACATCCCACAGACGCTAGTAACAGGCCAAAGATTGCACAGGTGAATCCAAAGGAATTACCCTGGGCCGACGTTACAAAGATTCCATATTCCGTTACCGGCCCCTACCTGAAAGAACTTTTTGATGCTGCCTTTATCAACGGCTTGCATAACCCAAATCTGAGACCAACGGCAGATCAATGGGAGCAGGCATTACTTAAAACCACAGATCTGATGCAGCCTTGCAGTAACTCTTCCTGTGAGCAAAAATGGTATGTTTTTGATAATACTAACAAACCCAAATGTCCTTTTTGTGGTACCGCGCATGTAGGTACGTTGCCTGTCCTCGACCTATATTATCAGTTTAAACCAGCTGTTTGGAAACCAGAAAACCAACGACTGATGGTATACAGCAACCAGTATGTTTTTCAATGGCATGTAAATAGAAATATTGTACGGAACGAAAAATTAACGGCTGAACAGAAAGTGCCGGTTGGATATTTTACATTTCATAATGGTAAATGGGTGCTGGTGAATCAACGGCTGACGTCACTAAAAGACCTCACCGAGGACAAAGAAATACCTGTGGGAACAATGGTGGAGATTACCGACGGCAAGAAATTATTGCTGTCGCGTGACGAGGGAGGCCGGATTGTTATCGTGACAATGGCCAATAAATGATAGATTTGTGAGTGTCCAGGCAATGAAGCCCCGAAATTAGACATACTACTTATTAGATATTATGACCGAACTTCTTCAGAAAATAGTAAATGACCCCCTTGCTTCCATTTTGATGGTGGGCAACCTGATATTAATTGAGAGCCTGCTTTCGGTTGACAATGCGGCAGTGCTGGCCACCATGGTGATGGATCTTCCAGAGCAGAAGAGGCGCAAGGCATTAAGATATGGTATTTTTGGTGCGTACATATTCAGGGGGTTATGCCTGCTGTTTGCATCATTTCTTATTAAAATATGGTGGCTAAAACCACTTGGCGGGCTTTACCTGATTTACCTTGTTTTCGATTGGTGGAAGGGACAGCAGGCAAAAGGAGACGGAGACGAAGAATCCATCAATAAAGAATCTAACTGGCTGTACAAGATCACGGTTGGCAAACTTGGAAGTTTCTGGGCAACTATAGCCCTTGTTGAATTGATGGACCTTGCCTTTTCAATCGATAATGTATTTGCTGCCGTGGCACTTTCAGACAATCTGCTCATTATACTCACAGGTGTTTTTATAGGCATTCTGGCCATGCGTTTTGTTGCCCAGGGGTTTGTGAAGCTGATGGAAAAGTATGCCTTTTTGGAAGCGTGCGCCTTCATTGTAATTGGTTTACTGGGTATTAAACTAGTGATGTCAGTATTTACGCATTTTTTCCCTGAAGCACCTTCCAGCAAGTTCCTGGAGAGCCAGGCTGCAGATTGGATCACTTCCGCAGTAACAATCGCAATTTTCTTGTTGCCAATTATGACTAGCATACTATTTAACTTCCCTAAAAATAAAAAGAGACACGTTAAGGATTAATCTCAAACGGTGTTATAACTAAAAGGTCGCTGCAATCATGTTTGCAGCGACCTTTTTAAATTTCATCCAGCTTAATGCCGGTCTGGGTAAATGATATTTTACGTTTTTTATATAAAGCGCCAAGCGTCATTTTGAATGTCTTTTTACTTACCCCGAAAAAAGCATAAATAGCTTCCGGGTCCGATTTATCGTTGTACGGCAAGTAGCCACCGTTTGCAGCAAGTAAGCCGAGTAATTTACTTTCTTCAGTTCCTACCTTTTCATAACCACGTGTCCCTGCAGAAACGTCAATCTTATTATCTGGCCGTATATGTTTTACAAACCCTTTAATTTTATCTCCGGCCTTAAGCTCCTGGAATACTTCATTAAAGTGCAATACTCCAAGGTGTTTATTATTAATGATGACCTTGTAACCTATATCGGTTTTTAAAAAAACTACTAAGTCAACTATGTCATTCTCTTTTACAGTAAGGTCGTTGTTACTCAGGTGGCGGTCAATCTTTTCGGTGCCGGTAACGCGACCTGTTTTTTGGTCTATAAATAAGAGAATGAAATAACGCTCGCCTGCAACCATTCGCGACGACATTTGGGAGATGGGTACGAACACATCTTTCATAATACCCCATTTCATAAATGCTCCCTGTCCGGTAATGTCCACAGCCTCCATCATCACAATGTCACCCACTTCGCCAACAGGTTTGTCGGTCGTAGCGGTAAGTCTTTGTTCATTGTCATGATAAACAAACACCCGTATTTCATCGTCAATTTTCAAATCCGCAGGCACATACCGCTTGGGAAGTAAAATCTCTACATCTTCTCCACCATCCAGATACATCCCGAAATTCACTTCTTTTACTACTTTCAGGGTATTGTATTTCCCGATTTCAACCATAAAATGTTATTATCTAATTGTAATTTGTTTTTCAGCCTGAGCCTGAGGCCCCACTATAAACAAAAGCTATAACCCGAAACGACAGGCAATTCGTTCAAATATACCGAGTTCGCAACAGTAATCCATAAAAATAAAAAAAGACGTGGAGTACACGTCTTACAATGATTAAAGTGTGGTGCTGTAAATTAAACTAATTGTACGTTTACTGCATTTAACCCCTTTTTACCATTTTGGACTTCAAAAGACACTCTGTCTTTTTCGCGTATTTTGCTGATCAGGCCTGATACGTGAACGAAAATGTCCGGGCCACCGTTAGACGGGGTGATGAAACCAAATCCTTTGGTTTCATTGAAAAACTTTACTGTACCTTCTTGCATTGTAATGGAATATAAAAAATTAGCAATAAACAAAGCTACATTTTTTTGTGAAAAAAAAGAATTTTATACGGTTATTTTTCTCCATGATAAAAAGTATAACTGTTTTATTGCTTAATTCTTGATTATTGATGTGATTATGAAGGTCAATTTTTGAAATTTCTTTGAGAATCCTTTTGCAAATTTTCCAAAATATAACTCAGGCTGCAAATTCATCTAAATGACTTATTGCGTAGTCGAGCATGAGTTTTTCAGTTGGGAGATTGAGTAGATAATACCGTTCGTCAATGATCTCGAACTCTTTGAATTCTTCGTACAGTTTGGCAAACTCTTCAACCGAGGTCGATTTGTTAAGTAATTCCCGATTAAGTACATAAACTTTTAGTACATCGTCGAGCACAAGTGCCATTTCATCGGCCTTGATCATGTATAACTGTTCTATAATGGATGGCAACAACCCGACATACCCATTCTGAATAAACTGTATAAAGCCTCCCTGCATTACCTGGGTGCGCAAATAGTCATAGGCCAGCAGCAGTTGCTGGCCTTCCGAGAGTTCATCAATAAAATCAAAATCCTGCCTTTTATATAGTTCTTCATGCAATGGTTCTACAAGCATTTCGTAGACTTCATCATATTTTTTTTCGCTGTGGGCCTGCTTTATTGCTTCACGGTTCAATTGAGGTAGAAAATTGCTATTCATAATATTATCTTTGACCGATGAAAAGTACATTAATTACAATACCTAACCAATACCGGCAGATAATCTTTATCATTTTAATAGTGATTTGCCTGGTGTTTCCTGTTATCAGTGCGCCTATTGCCCTGGTACTAGGGCTATTGGTTGCGTTTGTCATGGGGCATCCGTTTCTGCATCTCAACAAGAAAGCGACTACACTTTTATTACAAGTATCGGTTGTTTGCCTTGGGTTTAATATGAACTTTGAACATGCATTAAAAGCAGGAAAGGAAGGTTTTCTGTTTACAGTAGGCACCATAGCCATGACCCTTTTGGCGGGTTGGTTTATTGGTAAAAAACTGAAGATAGATAATAATACCTCAATGCTCATTTCCAATGGCACGGCCATTTGTGGCGGCAGTGCCATTGCAGCTATTGCCCCAATTATCAAAGCTAACGATCAGCAAATTAGTGTAGCCCTTGGCACTATCTTTATTTTGAATTCCATTGCTCTGTTCATCTTCCCACCCCTTGGTCATCTTATTGGTTTTACCGACCAGCAGTTCGGCACATGGTGTGCTATTGCCATTCACGATACCAGCTCCGTTGTAGGCGCCGCCAGTAAATTCAGTAATGAAGCGCTACAGGTAGCAACTACCATAAAGCTGGAACGAGCGTTATGGATCATCCCCTTATCTCTTGGTACTTCATATTTCCAAAAAAGTAAGGGTAAGATCAAAATACCTTACTTCATATTCTATTTTATCATTGCAATCCTGGTGTCTACTTATTTGCCTATATATGTGCCAGCCCTTGGTAACAAAATTGGTGGGGAAACCCTGTTTACCTGGGTTTTTCTGGCAGGAAGGAAGGGACTGGTCGTTACTCTATTTCTTATTGGATCGGGATTGTCACTTAATACCATTAAGCAAGTGGGGTGGAGGCCAATTCTTCAGGGAGTTATGCTTTGGGTCTTGATTGGCACTGTTTCTCTTTTTGTTATAAAGGGTTTGGTGTAGTTCATTGGGAAGGCAAACCGCCAATTGTGTATAGTAATTGCTCCTTTTTCTTCTAAAGTATATCTGATAAAAATGCGGATTGCTTTGCTATCTTTGATAGTTAAGTGCGTACAGTTTATTCTAATTATCTTTAAAACAGGTTAATTACATATCGTGCAATGATTTTTAGCTTTAACAGATGTGTGCTGTTTTTCCTTTTCGTAGCATTTTTGTTTGCTACCGATAATGGTATTGCCCAAACTGTGAAGCTGGATTACATTGGAGAAATACCAGTATACAGAGGGAAGCCGGGGAAAGATACCATTTGGCTGATCAATATGATGAATCGGTTTGAATGGAAGGTCTCCTTTACGAGGAACGGTAACAATCACATCGAATATATAACTACAAAGCCCGATACTATTGATTTTGATGATGTGGATACTGTGAATTTTGCCACCAGATTCATTATTGATCCACAATTGATCAATCAGCAAACATCACTGTATTATGATCTTTCCGGTTCTCTAAGTGTGGATCTGAACGGCCAAAATTTATTTACGTCTGGTGGGTTTGTAAAAGACAAGTCTTCCGCTCTGAGTAAACTCAAACAGGATGACTACTTCAATTTTATCTTCAGGGATACCGCATGTCACTTTAACATTATTTATGTCCATCACCCAAAAGAAAAAGTATTTGATTTAAGTCTTGAATTGGCTTCTGCCAAGTGGCTGGATAAACAAAAGAGTAAAAAGGATACTGATATCTACCGGTCTTATGCGCTAGGCTTTTATTACCTCGCCTTTGGTATTCTTTTCCTGGTGTTCTTTCTCTTTCATAGAGAGAAAACTGAAAATGTCTATTTCGCTATGTTTTGCATTTTTGCTGCATTGTCATTTTTATGGCGGAATTTCCATTTCGATTTTGCAGTTGATCAGCAACATAACTTTCTTACTGTTCTGTCTTTGGAATCATTAACCATCTTCTTTGCCAAAGTTTTAAAGAACAAAGACAAGTCCAAAATACCCCTTATTATCATTTTGTTAGTGACGCTAATTTCGTTCAGCCCGCTGATTCAATACAATTACACAGAAATAGGCGGGGCTAACCATAAGCTTCCATTGATCCTCATTGCTATTCTGAGTATTTTGTTTGTCTATACATCGTTTACTTCAGTCTATTATCTGGTCAGGGGATTTGGAGAAAAGCGATGGGAAGCCCGTGTTATTGTGTTTGGTTGCACGATAGCATTTTTTATGTTTATGATTGTGCCAATATTGCTCGTTATCATTCAGGTTATCAGTCGCGCAACCAACCCACATTTTTCGCAATACATGAGTGATGTTGGATTGTGTATTTATCCGCTTTCCGCCGCAATCGTATTGGGTCGCAGGAATGGTTTAAATCAAAAACAATTAACTAACCAGATCAAATCGATAGAACAGCTTTCGGAAGACAATCTGAAAAAAGAACGGGAAAAGAAGAAAATACTGGAGGACCAAAAAATGGAGCTTGAAGAAAAGGTGAATGAGCGCACCATCGAGGTTCTCAACCAGAAAAAGGAAATTGAGTTAAAAAACAAGGCGATTACCGATAATATCAATTACGCTCAGAGAATTCAATCGGCGATACTCCCCGACGTCAAACTCATCTACAAGGCCCTGGAGCAGTCCTTTATTTTGTTCAAACCCAAGGATGTTGTCAGTGGCGATTTTTATGCCTTTGCCGAAAAAAATGGTCATGTACTCATTATTGCCGGCGATTGTACCGGACATGGAGTTTCGGGAGCGTTTATGAGCATGATTGCCAGCTCTTTGTTGAACCACATTATTAACGATAAAGGGGTAGAGCAGCCAGATATTATCTTAAATCAACTAAATAAATCGGTCATTGAAACGCTGCGGCAAGGTGAAAACGAGTCTAATGACGGGATGGATATCTCTATCTGCTCGTTCGACATAGCCAGGCGCAACATGCAGTACGCTGGTGCAAATCGCCCGCTGTGGCTCTTTAGAAAGCAGGAAATTCAAGTTGTCAGGCCAGATAAGTTCCCGATAGGTGGACTGCAAATGGCCAGGGACAGGTCTTTTACCAATTATAAAATGCAGCTGGAGCCGGGTGATACCATTTACATTTTCACTGATGGATATGCCGATCAGTTTGGTGGAGCGTTTGGCAAGAAAATGATGACTGCTAAATTCAAGGAAATTCTTGCTTCTATACAAGAACTCGATATGCGCTCCCAGGAACAATTTCTTTTGGATCACTTTGATAAATGGAAGGGGAC
>CANCOG010000265.1 GCA_947379685.1 Flavipsychrobacter stenotrophus
TTGGCCGCTCGTTGGGCAAGGCGGTAGGTGAATTGATTGCAGCAAAGTACCCTGCAAACGGCGGCGAATTCAATGAGTTTTACCGGCATGAACTGGCCTCCGTTATTGCGGCAGCCTGCCTGTCGCATGATATAGGCAACCCACCGTTCGGGCATTCAGGGGAAGATGCTATTCGCACTTTTTTCGTGCACATGGAAGGAGAAATTAGGCATAGAATCAGTGATGCGCTCACCCCGAACCAGTTGCGCGATTTTGAAAAATTCGAGGGCAATTCTAATGCCCTGCGCATACTCACGCACAACTTTAACGAACCAGAGCATGGCGGTTACCGACTTACGTTTTCAACCCTTGCTGCTATTGTAAAATATCCCTGCGCTTCCATTGCTGGCTTCGACAATGAAACGGGCCTCATTGCTACCAAAAAGTCTGGCTTCTTTGATTCAGAACGCACCACCTACCTCGATATAGCACGAACATTACACATTCCTGATACCAGGGGCGATGGGCTTGTTTTTGCGCGCCACCCCTATGTATATCTCACTGAGGCGGCCGATGACATTTGCTACAGAGTGATAGACCTGGAAGATGCACACAGGCTGCACATCATTACACTCGAAAAATTCAAGGAACTTTTCCTGCCATTCTTTGATGACGCTGCAGAAGAATACAACACCCGCAGCTACATAGAACGCAAACTGGATAATATCAATGATGACAACCAGAAGGTACAGTACATACGCGCCCGGTGGATAGGCCTGATGACCGGCAAAATAGCCCAGGTATTCATGGATCATGAAACAGAAATACTGGCGGGCACGCTGCAAAAAGACCTCCTCAAATGCCTGCCAGAAAGTGACTATAAACTGATAAAGCTGATCAATGAATACTCAGTAAAACATGTCTATAATTACCGCTCAGTGGTAGAAATAGAAATAGCAGGCTATAATATAATTGGTGGCTTGCTGCGCGAATTTGTACATGCAGTTTTGCATCCAAACGAAAGCCGTTCGGCTAAATTGATAAAGCTGGTGTCATCGCAGTTTCCATTGCAGCTAAAAAGTGATACTGTATACCATGACATTCAGTCCATCGTAGATTTTATCGGGGGGATGACTGACCTTTTCGCCATCGACCTCTATCGCAAGATCACAGGTATTACCATTCCAGAAATCAGATAACAATGCACCCTAAATACCTGAAAATAGCAGATTATACCTATGACCTGCATGATGACCGGATAGCCCACCATCCGCTCGATCAGCGGGACGACTCCTCCCTGCTTATCTACAAAGATGGCATAATAGATACAGATATCTACAGGAACATCGCGACGCATATCCCCTCCGGATCGCTGATGGTGTTTAACCAGACAAAGGTGGTACATGCCAGGCTGTTGTTCAATAAACCAACCGGAGGTGCCATCGAGGTCTTTTGCCTGGAACCACATAGTTCTTACCGCGACATACAGTCGGCGATGCTGCAAAAAGGACAGGTGTGGTGGAACTGCCTGGTTGGCAGCGCTAAAAAATGGAAGGAAAACATGGTGCTGCAGCTTCCTTGTACTGAGGCGGGATTCACTTTGTCTGCAACCATGGTATCAAAAACGCAAGGCCATTATACTATACAGCTCGATTGGGACAACCCTGAACTCACATTTGCCGAAGTGCTGCACCATGCCGGCAAAGTGCCGTTGCCTCCGTACATCACCCGTCAGGCAACCGATGCAGATGAGGCGCGCTACCAAACCATATTTGCCCTAGCTGAAGGCAGCGTAGCCGCCCCTACAGCCGGACTCCACTTTACACCAGGTGTAATGGACAGCCTGAAGGGACAGAGTGTCGATATCGGGTTTGTTACGCTGCATGTAGGGGCAGGCACATTCAAGCCCGTAAAAAGTGCGACCATGGACGAACATGATATGCACGCGGAATGGATTGATGTTAGCAGGGAGACGATATTGCAAATACTGGCGCACCAGGGGCAAAAAATAGTTGCTACAGGCACTACTTCCCTGCGAACGCTCGAAAGCCTGTACCATATTGGCAATAAGCTGTTTAATGGTATTGAAATTGATTGGGCAGGAATTGCAGTGCATCAATGGGATCCTTATGAAACTGCCAACTTTTGCACCTGTGCTGAGGCCATGAACGCACTGCTTAGTTACCTTGCACAACAAGATAGCGACCGGCTAGTAACCCGCACTCAAATACTGATAGCCCCTGGTTACCAATTCAGGGTAGTTGATGGGCTGGTGACCAATTTTCACCAGCCACAAAGCACATTATTGCTGCTGGTGGCGGCACTTATTGGTGAGGACTGGCGAACGATATACGACTACGCAATGGCTAATGGATTCCGTTTCCTGAGTTATGGCGATGGAAGTTTGCTGTGGAAAAAGGATGCTTTGGTTTAGCACATACAACAGGTTATCTAACATGAAAGACCTTCCACAAAATAAACCCGATACCCGAGGTGGCAACAATCTCGATAATCAGGCAAGCAAACAGCCCCAGGATAACTATGCCCACATTTTTAAGGACGGGGCTGAAGGCAGGAGAAGGCCTGCGTTGAAATGCTATTGCCAAAATTGCCACCACCTGTTCCTTCCTTAATGCAAACAGAGATAGACTCAGCAACAGGTAATAAAACACCCTTATCGCCAATTCGCATCCCGGAAAACAGTAGACGTCAATTAAGAAAATATTCAGGAAGATGATTGCCGAAAGCAGCGCTCCGGCCAATACGGTAGGGCGAATGAGCAACAATACCGCCGCCAGTAACTGACAGATGCCTATGAACCAAGAGTAAACAATATTTCGCTTAAACCAATACCAGGTCAGATGAAAAAGATCGACCTGATTCAATGGAGTAACTAAGATCTTTGGCGAAGCATTGTTGAACATACTACCGTCCAGCTTGGCATATCCATAATCCACCAAATAGTACGCCAGATAAATCCTTATGGATAGATCAATGAATGGTAGAATGTCACGGTATTTAAAGATTCCTTTCATTTTTTAATGCTCCGAAGAGATATTATAGCCCTAATTTTGATAGACTCTAAACGAACTACCCTGCAAAAAAATTGCACACTTTATTTAAAGGGCAAACAAAAAAATCAATGAAAACACTAACCAGGGCCGTATGGATCTTATCGTTTGTCAGCTTGTTTACTGATACCGCCAGTGAAATGCTGTACCCCGTTATGCCCATGTATTTAAAAAGCATTGGTTTTTCTGTGCTACTCATCGGCGTACTGGAAGGCATGGCCGAAGCAGTTGCCGGTTTGAGCAAGGGATACTTCGGAAAACTCTCCGACCATACCGGCAAACGCATGCCGTTTGTACAACTCGGTTATGGCCTGAGCGCACTATCCAAGCCATTGCTGGCTGCCTTCATTACCCCACTATGGATATTTTTTGCGCGCACCCTCGACCGGCTGGGTAAAGGGTTGCGGACCGGAGCAAGGGATGCCGTGTTATCGGGAGAGGCTACACCAGAAACCAAGGGAAGAGTTTTCGGGTTTCACCGCTCTATGGATACCCTGGGTGCCGTTCTCGGACCCGCGATAGCATTGTGTTACCTCGCATGGAGGCCTCATGACTACAGGCAATTATTTTTCATTGCCCTGGCCCCAGGCTTGCTGGCAGTTGGTTCCTCGCTGCTGCTAAAAGACAAAAATGCCGCTCCTAAAAAAGAAGAAAAAAGAGTGTCGTTCTTTTCCTTCCTGGGCTATTGGCAAACAAGTCCGGTAGCTTACCGGAAACTGGTCATCGGTCTGCTGGCTTTTACGCTGTTTAACAGCTCCGATGTGTTCCTTTTGCTTAGGGCACGTGACCTCGGCATGGGCGATAGTGCTGTTATCGGTGTTTATATTTTCTACAACCTGGTCTATGCCCTCTCCTCGTTCCCATTGGGCATTCTTGCCGATAAGATCGGGCTGAAAAAGATGTTCATTTTTGGTCTTTTTTTGTTTGCCATAGTGTATTCCTGCATGGCCCTTCCCATTGGTAACTTTGGTTTTTTCGCACTGTTTTTTGGATATGGCCTATACGCTGCTGCCACCGAAGGCATATCAAAAGCCTGGATCAGTAACATTACCGACAAATCCGATACCGCAACAGCCATCGGCACCTATGCAGCCTTTCAGAGTATCTGCACTATGCTTGCCAGTTCTGCTGCAGGCTTTATCTGGTTTCGTTTCGGAGCACCGGCCACATTTCTCATCTCGGGTATTGCCGCCTTTGTTGTACTTATTTACATGGTTCGGCTACCTTTTGAAAAGCCTGCATCCCGATAATTACCTCGTGGTAATACAAGTGGCGATGGATAGGTTTGTTAATAACCACAAGTTGTTCCACTAACCCACTAATTTTGCGTTGAATCTCAGCGCTCATGAAACCGATACCCCGGAGAAGGCTTATTCCGGTCATTACCGACCTTCTGGAATATAGCGACGCAGCCAACAATACCATTGCCTATACTAAGGGCATGGTGGATAGGTACGGTGATGTGTGCGATGTTTCCTTTACAGGAATAAGGAGCTTCTTTATTCATGAACCGGAGATTATTAAGGAAATGCTGACCACCCAGTCGGGGAAGTTCAAGCGCACCCGGTTGTTCAGGGCATTCCGGAAATTCCTGGGAGATGGGCTGTTTACGAGCGATGGTGATTTTCATAAACAACAACGGCGACTTATAAAGCCCGCCTTTTATCCACAACGGGTAGCGGAATATGCCTCTATTATGGTGCAATGCGCGGGGGATGAGATGGATACATGGGTAGCCGGCAGCACCATCAACATTAACCTGGCAATGACTAACATAACGCTGCAGGTGATCACCAAAACTCTGTTTGGGTCGCAGCTAGCTCCTGAACTGGCGGAAAGGGTAAACCGCGATATGCCGCTGGCAT
This sequence comes from Flavipsychrobacter stenotrophus, assembly GCA_947379685.1. Lineage (GTDB taxonomy): Bacteria > Bacteroidota > Bacteroidia > Chitinophagales > Chitinophagaceae > Flavipsychrobacter > Flavipsychrobacter stenotropha_B. The sequence continues at coordinate 4,916 of CANCOG010000265.1, forward strand.
TTGCTGTCATGGGCGAGATCGTACAAAACCCATTTTATGTCTATTGCCTGGAAAAAGAAATCAAAATACCTGTAGTTAAAAGGTTTTTCAAAATAAAAGCAAGACTAGATGAGGTGATCGACCACATCATTTCCACCTACCGCAAAGAGGAAAACACAGGTAAACTTGATCTGCTTTCCATGTTGATGGAGGCGCGCGATGAAGATACAGGATCGGGCATGACTGACAGGCAGATACGCGATGAAGTAATGACCTTCTTCCTGGCAGGCCACGAGACCACTACCCTTGCCCTTAGCTGGACATTATACCTGTTAGGTAAACACCCCGAAATTGCAGGCAGGTTTCGCGACGAGGTGAAAAACGTAATCGGAAATCGAAAACCTGTAGCAGCAGATTATCAGGCTTTGCATTTGACCAAGAATATTTTTAAAGAATCGCTCCGGCTCTACCCACCCGCCTGGACCTTCGCCCGCGAATGCACCGAAGACCTGATCATTAAAGATTATCACTTCCCTAAGGGGTCAGTGTTATGGACGGTTACTTACCTGGTGCATCACGACAAAAAGCACTTCCATGACCCCGAAGACTTCATCCCTGACCGTTGGGACGAGGAGCAAATAAAGGAACTTCCAAAGTACGCGTACTTCCCTTTCGGGGGTGGCAACAGAATGTGCATTGGTGAAGGGTTTGCCTGGATGGAAGGGGTGCTGGTATTGGCTGCGATCGCCTCGAGGTTCCGGCTTACACTGCCTGATGGATTTGTAGCTGAGGTGCGACCTATGTTTTCGCTAAAGATGAAGGAACCGGTGTTTATGAAGGTGGAGCAACTGTAGTGGGCGCTAAACGAACTAAGGCGCACTTTTGGGGTGCGCCTTAAAATATTGTTCAGTAATTTATTTTACCAAGGGTGAACCGGGAAAGCTACTTTGTTATTATCCCATGTGATCACGATACCATCGTTATCGAGGTCAATGCTGAACCCGTCAACTGATGTTGCTGTGTGCTGAACTGGTGCAGTTGTCTGCAATACAGTTTTATCCTTAATTGCCTGATAATCAAAAGTACCGTTAGAAAGATCAGTATTCAACAGAATTTCCCATTGGCCACTGTTCGCAACAGTGATCAGCGAATAAGTTCCCGGACTAACCTGCCTGCCGCCGAACATGCAACCCTTTGTGAGGGTGATCAGTGTTGGCTCGTCAACGCCTGTGCGCCATGCAACGCTTGCAGGAATAGTTACAGCATCTTTCTTGGTTACCTTACCATAAGACACGGTAATAAGATCATTTTTTACCATAGTGTGCTTACTGGTACGATCTTTTGCGTAAGCGCCGCCGAATGCCATAAGCATAACCAAAGCCAAGGATGTAATTCGTTTCATAATTGAATATTTAAGTGCAAGATAATATTTATTTCCATACTAATAGACAGCCTAACTTTGGAAAAGGTTGGGCTAAATACTAAATTCACTGCGAATATAGCAAAAACTTATTCTTTTAATACAGATTAATTACTTTCATTGTAAAATACTGTGCGAGAAAAATGACACCCAAACATTTTCTGATACTTTGTGAAGGGGGAACAGAAGAAAAGTACTTTACCGACCTGGTAGGCCATCTTAATGACAAGGGGCACCTTTTTGATGTACTGATGGAGATCTACCAGCCGAAGGACCATTCTCCCCGCGGTTTACTTACTGAGGCCAGGCGACGGATAAAGAAGGCAAAGGAAGAAGAAAAAACAATCGACTATATCTGGCTGGTTTTTGATAAAGATGACCATCCCGGCATAGCCAGTACGTTTGGGGAGGCAGCAATCTTTAGGGGGCTCCCCGAGATCAAGATCGGTTTTTCGGCGTGTTGCTTTGAATTCTATATACTCCTCCATTTTGAACGAACCACAAAACCATTTACGAAATGCAACGAAGTGGTCAGACATTTAAAGAAGTTTCTGCCCGAATATGAAAAATCGGGCAACCTGTATCAGGAGCTATACAGGTACAGATATGTAGCCAAAGAAAACTGCGAATTTGTAATAAAACAAGTCCAAAATGACCTGGACC
>CANCOG010000266.1 GCA_947379685.1 Flavipsychrobacter stenotrophus
CAAGCCTGTTGAAGGGGTCCATGAATAAGAATAATTAGGCTGTTCGAACCTCCATGCCTGAGCAACTGTAAACGCTGTTGTGCTGTTATTAAGGCCAGGCACAGTAGCTGCACTTGTACCTGATTGGTTTTGAATACCGAATGTAAACCCAGTTGCATCAGAAGGTGAAACGTTACAACGTGTCATCATCAGGTCAATTGCATTAGAAGTTTCATTCATAATGATCTGCCCGGTAACAAAGCCTGAGCCACCACCACCGCCGCTTCCATAAGCGTTGTAGTGGTTATAATACACTACAAATTTGCGGTTTGGCGCTGTACCTAAAGTTTGGTAAGTAATAGTACCACCACCCGATGCATTATCAAGATCGGTTGCTGACAATGCGATACAACCCAGTTGACCAGTACTGTTAGGGAAAGCATAGTTCGAATATGGACCAGCCGCTGCAGTTACGAAACTTAAGAAGCCATTGGTACTGATATACACAGAACTATAAGCAACTCCGTAGAACGTGAAAGAGAATGGAAGAGACACAGACATATATGACTCATCACCCGTTGGACCAGAAATTGGACTGGTTAGGGTCAAAAGGCCATATGGAATAGCATTTACAACATAATTACCTATTGCCGGTGCGGTAACTGCATCGTTAAGCGTAGATGTTCCACCAGCACAAATTGTTGATGGTGTAGCCGTAACTGTAACAGTCGGACTAGCATCAACCGCGATGAATATTGTTTTATTACCTGTAGCACATCCGCCAACCGTTGCGCTGAAGGTATAAACACCTGAAGCAGCTGCAGTAACCGAAGATATTGTAGGATTCTGAGATGTAGAAGTGAAGCTATTAGGCCCTGTCCAAGAATAAGTTCCCCCTGAAGTAGTTCCTGAGTTAATGCTCAAAGTCCCGCCACTACAAACCGGTCCGGTAAGGACACCATCGGTATAAGTAATATTAACTGCCGTACCATTTGTCGTCCACGACGTGGTTGCAGGACTACCGCAGCCCGTACTATATGAAATAGTGGCGGTGCCATTTGCAACACCGGTAATTACACCGGTCGATGCATTCGCCGTCGCTACAGCAGTATTATCGCTGGACCATACCCCACCCGTTGTGCCATCGGCAAGAGTAGAAGTTGCACCGGCACAAGCCGAAGCTGTTCCGGTAATTGCAGCGGGTGATGTGCTACCCACTGTGAGCGACTGAGTGGCCCTGCATGAGCCAATCGTATATGTAAGATTTGTTGTACCTGTTGTTGTAGAAGAACTAAATAAACCAGTTGTCGCATCAATTGTACCAACGGTTGTTGGAGAGTTGCTCCAGCTACCTGAGCTTACCGCATCGGTAAAGGTTGAGGTAGAAGCAGTGCAAATAGTTGCTACACCAATAATAGCAGAAGGTTGTGTATTTACCGTGTAAGCAGCAGTCGCAGCTGAACCACAACCTGTAGAATAAGAAATAGTCGCAGAACCAGCGGCCACACCGGTTACCACACCAGTTGATGGGTTAACGGTAGCAGTTGCAGAGTTTGAACTGCTCCATGTGCCCCCGGTGGTTGTATTTGCTAACGTAGTTGTAAACGTTTCACAAACGCTTGCAGTACCGGTTATTGACGCAGGAGTACCATATATAGTTATTCCGCTCATTGCAGGAGTACATCCGGTTGTTGTATAAGAAATAGTAGCAGAACCAACTGCAACGCCAGTTACAACACCAGTTGTAGCATCTACAGTCGCGATTGCAGTGTTTGAGCTCGCCCACGTACCCCCTGAAACAGAATTAGATAAAGTAGTTGTACCACTTACGCAACCCGAAATACTTCCGGTAATAGCTGCCGGAGCAGGGTTTGCGGTGATCAATTGACTTCCAGAAGTTGCCGATAGGCCAGATGCTATACAGGTAAGTACACAATTATAATAGGTACTAGATGATACAGAAGGAGAATAGTTGAAATTGGTAGCCCCTGAAATTGCAGAGAATGAAGACCCTGTAGCTGATGACTGCCACTGGTAAGTAAGGCCAGTTACACCCACTGCTGCAGTAGGGTTCAATGTAGTAGAAACAGGAGAACATGCATTGGTTACAGTTCCAAATACAGAACCGGCTGTTGGTGTACCGCTACACGGTACCGGTGCAACTATAATAACCTTGTAGTCACGAACATCGCCATAGGTAATTGCGGTTGTAGGGCAAGGATTCATAGTTGGATAAGTTCCGTAACCGCAGCAAGAGTAATTACCAACAATCCTCATGCGATGAATACCTGGAGTAGCGCCCGATGGAATAACCAATGAAATACCCTGAGTAGAAGAAGTAAACGGTGAAATACCGCCAACAGATTCAGTTGATTCGAAACTGCCATTATCATTGTAATCTATCCACACCTGACAGTTTTCACTGGTGGCATAAGTAGTACCAGTAGTAACGGTTGCACTGTAAGTGCTGCCTTGTAACAATGAACATGAATAAGTAGCAGAAAGATCTTCGTAACCTGACCCAGTACAAGCAGTAACATCATTGATTGCACCTGAAGCTCCGTTAACAGCCAGCTGCATATACATTTGATAAGAAGTACAAGCCAGAGATGCAGAAGCGAAAGTTGGTGTACAAGATGAAGCCGGCAGAACCCAAGTTGCTAATACAGAAGACGTAATTGATGTAGTAGAAGAAGCGGTACAGGTTGTCTTACACCTGTAATATGTATTAGTGCTAATGCCTGTAAATGAATATGAAGACAATGTAGCACCAGTAATGTCAGTCCAGGTTGTATTATCAGGAGAAGATTGCCATTGGAAACCGATACCACCGGCAACTGTATAACCCGTTACTGATAAAGTAAATGGAGTTGAGCTTGACCCTGTAGTAGGAGACACTGCAGCGGTTCCGGCAGTTGGTGTACCAGAACAAACTGCGGCACCGGTACCTGTTACGGCAATATTTGCACCCGAGATACCCCCGCCAGTAATTGTTATATTACCAGAATAAGTGGTCGCAGCTGAAGGAGCAAAACGCGTATATAATGTGGTTGCACCTAAAGTAGACCCAGTATAAGCAATTGCATATGTGCTTGCCCAACTAGAACCAGTTGCAGATACCTGGAAACCTGAAGGCGCGGTAACTGTAAAGCTGCCTGAAGCAGGAGAAAGGTATGACCCGGTAAACAACGCTGTAGTTGCCGCAGATGTTGAACCTGGGGTTGTTGGTGAAAACGGTATTGACGTTGGTGCCAATGTAAAAATAGGCGGAACGGTTACTGTCACCTTATAGTCGCGTACGTCACCGTAGTAATAAGTACCGGTTGCTGTAGGGCAAGGATTTAATGAAGGATAAGTATGATAGTTATACTCAGTTTCTACCCTCATGCGGAACACACCTGGTGTTATGCCAGCAGAACCTGAAGGAATAGTAATATTATGCGTTGTGGTAACACTTGTCCAGGTTGCAGAACCGCCAACTGATTCTGAAGTTTCAAATGCACCATTGTTATTGAAATCGATCCAGAACTGATCATTCATAGAGTACCCTGTTGTATTTGCGCCCACGGTTACTGCATAAGTACCACCTGCCGCCAACGTACAGGTTATACCTGTAGTTGTTTCGTCAATATAGCCAGCAGTATTACAAGCTGTCGCGTCATTAATAGTGCCTGATGCGCCAACCAACTTGAACGGATACCCGGTTGTACAAACAACCATGTGATCGGTACATGCATAACCGTATGTGCTATATATCCAGGTTGGCGTACAACTTGAAGCAGGGAAATAGAACGCTTCGGTAGATGCTGTAGTAGCTGAAAGTCCTGAATTAGAACAGGTAACGACGCACTGATAATATGTGCTGGCAGATATACCGGTAAAGCTGTAAGTAGACAAAGTAGCGCCGCTTATGTTTGACCAAGTAGCGTTATCCGGAGAAGACTGCCACTGGAAACCTACTCCACCCGCAACAGAATAACCAGTACAAGTAAGAGTAAACGGAGTAGTAGAGAAGCCTGATGTCGGGCTCACTGTACCCGTTCCTGCTGTAGGTGTCCCTGAACAAGCAGCAGCACCAGTACCCGTTACAGCAATATTGGCACCCGAGATACCACCACCGGTAATAGTAACGTTGCCGGAATAAGTTATAGCGGAAACAGGATCGAATTGTACATATATAGTAGTCGCACCCAAAGTAGCTGCAGAATAAGAAATAGCGTAAGATGTTGACCAACTTGAACCAGTAGCAGAAACTTTAAAACCAGTAGGAGCGGTAACCGTGAAGCTACCCGATGTTGGTACCAGGAAAGATCCTGTAAAGGTACTTGTTGCAGTAGCGGAAGACGAACCCGTAGTTGTTGGAGAGAACGGAATTGAAACCGGACTTAAGGTAAACGTAGGTGGTACAGCAAGCGTAATGCGGTAATCCCTCACATCCCCGTAATTATCGCTTCCAACATTCGGGCAAGGAGACATGGAAGGATAAGAAGCACCACCGTATTCAGTGATTATCCTCATGCGGTAAAGACCTGGTAAAATAGAACTGCTACCTGAAGGAATAACCAGTGAAGTTGTTGTTGTAGTTGAAGTAAAAGTACCACCGCCAACAGATTCTGTAGATTCGAATGTTCCGTTATTATTGAAATCTATCCAAACCTGATCACTCATTCCGTAACCATATATATTTGCACCCAATGTTGCGGTATAGGTAGTACCGGCATTTAGCGTGCAGGTATTACTTGTTCCTGTCTCATCAATATAACCAGCCTCGTTACAAGGTGTAACATCATTAATTGTGCCAGAAGCGCCAACAAGCGTAAATGGATAGCCGGTAGTACAAACAATCATTTGATCGGAACAACCATAGCCGTAACCTGTACCATAGAAAAATGCCGGAGTACAAGAGGACGCAGGTAAGTAAGTCGCTTTACATTTTGTACCTGAAGCAGTAACAGAACTGACGCCGCAGGTTACATTACAACGATAGTAGGTTGTTGCAGATATCCCAGTAAACGTATAAGTATTATTTGTCGCCCCAGATATATTTGAATAAGTAACACTATCAGATGAAGACTGCCATTGAAACGTAATACTGCCAGCAATTGAATAACCAGTGGCGGTTAATGTAAATGAAGTAGATGGATTACCAAAAACAGGTGATATTGTGCTTGAGCCTGCAGTTGGTGTACCAGAACATGGATTAACTGAGTTAATCGCAAAAGTTGCAACTGCTCCGCATCCTGTAGAATAGGTAATGGTAGCACTACCAACAGAAACACCAGTCACAACTCCAGTGGAGCTGTTAACAGTAGCAACACCTGATGCACTGCTGCTCCAGGTACCACCGGTAGTTGTATTTGATAAGGTAGTCGTTCCTGAAACCAATACAAGGGTAGAACCCGTAATTGCTGCTGGCACGCCTAAGGTAGTTACAGACTTGGTTGCAACACATGAACCGATTGCATAAGATATGTTTACAGTTCCAGCAGCAACTCCTGTCACTGCGCCAGCAGCAACAGTTGCAACTGCAGTATTGCTGCTACTCCAGGTACCACCTCCGACAGCGTCGGTAAGTGTAGTGGAATATGTCTGGAAGCCCGTCGCAACTATATTGTCGAGGAATTGATTATTACCGAAACGGCTTTTTGCATTAAACAGGATATAATTGGTAGCACCTGTAAACGATCCCGGAATTGTAACAGTATATTGATACCAACCTGAAGAACTTGGTGTTGATGTGCCGGATATTGCTGAACCAGTTATTGCCTGGGCCGCATCTCTGGGAACAACGCCCATAGTTGTTGCGCCCGCAACAACAGGAGATGTATTAATACCAACTGTAATTGCTTCTGCTGCGTAACTACTACCTGTATAAGATCCTGTAGCATCCCTGTAAACCCAAAAGGTTACAGTTGAACCAATTATGCCGGAAAGACTAAATGCAGGAGAAACTAATATCGAGGTATTACCTGCTGTAATACTGAAGCTATTGAATTCAGCAAAATAAGTACCGCTCTGAGGACCGCAAGATGGATTGGAGCCAGATGAAACCTGGAACCAGTTACCATCAGCGCCACCGGTGCCTCTTACATATTTCCAGCCATCAACAGGAGAACCCGCCGCCGTAGGCACACCGCTTTCCCAATCTTCCGAAAAAATGGTAAAAGGAACAGGCGCACAAACACTTGACGCTCCGGAAATTGCAGCAGGGGTTGTGTTGGTTGTAAACGAACGTGTCGCCGTACAAGCAAGGTAAGTATAAGTAATTGTAGCACTACCAGCGGCAACGCCGGTAACTGTACCCGATGAAGAACCGACAGAAGCGATTGAAGATGAACTGCTGCTCCATGTACCGCCGGAAGTAGCGTCGGCCAATGTAGATGTGCTACCCACGCAGGCACTTGCAGTACCCGTTATTGAAGGTAAAACAGCTTGCACCGTTACTGAACGGGTAACGGGTGTGCAACCTGTGGTTGTATAAGAAATAGTAACAGTACCGGCGGCAACGCCAGTCACAACACCAGTTGTGGCATCGACTGTAGCAGTTCCTGTTGCAGCGCTACTCCAGGTACCTCCTGAAACTGCATCCGCCAAAGTTGTAGTACTGCTCACACAAACACTAGGCGAGGCCGGAGTAATTGCAGCAGGTGCGGGAGTTATCGTAAAATTTAATGTTGAAGCGCAACCACTTACGGTATAGCTGATAACGGTTGTACCCGCAGCGACACTTGTCACTACCCCACCGGTAGATATAGTTGCAACCGAAGACGATGTGCTACTCCAGGTACCACTACCTGTTGCATCCGCCAAAGTAGTTGACAAACCGCCTTCACATAAAGTTGCTGTACCTGTAATGGCTGCTGGCCCATTTACTGTAACAGCCTGAACGGCTGGGTTACAACCCGCAGTTGTATAAGATATAGTCACTG
>CANCOG010000267.1 GCA_947379685.1 Flavipsychrobacter stenotrophus
GGTCGCCGAACCCGCAGCAACACCTGTGATAACGCCACCAGAGGCTACTGACACCGCTCCACTGAAACTCCCCCAGGTACCTGAACCACCACCTGATGTATCAACTAAAGTAATATTGCCACCAACACAGACTCCGGTCGGGCCGGTAATAGTGCCTGCATTGGGATGTGCGATTACAGTAATAACAAACGAATTAGTGATAGTACCACAATAATAGGTTTTTGAATAATAAATAGTATCCACACCTAAAGCCACTCCGGTCACTACCCCTGTGCTGCTCACGGTTGCAATTGAACTGTTAAAGCTGCTCCAGGTTCCTCCTGCCGTAGTATCTGCTAGAGTAGTTGTAGCACCTACACATGCTGTAGAAGAACCAGTGATCGGGCCAAGTTGAATCATCGGGTTTACAGTCAGTAAAAATGTCTTTGTGTTACAGCTGTTCATCCCGGTCGCGCTGTCTGTACCGGTAATAGTATAAACTGTCGTCGTAGTAATCGCAGTTCTGTCAATAAATACACTAACCCCAGTAGTTGTAGATAATCCAGTTGCAGGAGACCAGCTCCATTGGCTCCAGGTCCAGTCTTTATCGGTAGCATTAATGATATTAACCGGCATTGCGGTTACTGTAGGGAAATCGCATCCGGTAACAGTATCAGTCGCATTGTGAGGCGATCCGCCATTAACTACCATTTGAGGGTCAGGAAAAGCATTATCGATACCTGATGCTCCATCGTAAATATAGGCGAACGAAATAACTGCACTATCATTGGCCGCAATAGTGCCAATATTATAGACCAATCCAAGCGCATAGTCATTATTTAGAACACCACCTGCAGTGTATTGCGTAGCTCCGAGACAGGACGCTGATCCCGCATAGATTGCAGCAAGACTTGTGCAACTCAAAGGCCAGGAGGCATAAACCAGAGCCTTAGCCCGGCAATCTTTTGTACCGAGACTGATAGAGGTACCGGCACCCACTCCCGATTGCGTTGTAGCTGTAACCATCACTCTGTGATTATAATCGTTCTGGTAATTGACCTGATTATTGGTGGCATAGTTGCTGGTGAAAGAGGCATTATTATCCGGATCAATGGTTCTCAGGTAGTACACGCCAGGCATTGCCGAAGACGAATTATTTCTCAAAACTACCGTAATAAAAATTGACGACCCCTGAGTGTCAACCCTGTATTCCTGCCTGACCCCAAGCGTTCCTGAAGCCGAAGTTCCAGACCAGATACCTCTTGCTATACCCCCTGCATTGGAATAAGTGGTAAAACTACCAGTAAGAGTCCCGGTGTAACCACAGCTTAGCGCATTGGATGTGCTCATGCTACCGTTAACTTCCACGGCAAACTCCTCCCACGGACTGCCGGTAAGCGAGAAATCACCCATAAAAGCAGGTGAACCGGTAGACCAGCCGTCATGTCCAAAATCATAAACAGATCCAACACGAGTAGAGTCACTTGAGCTACAGGTAGCTCCCCCGGCAGACCCAAGATGATGGTGATAGCCTGAAGGCTCAGCCACAGAACTACCCATTGTCCCGTTGGGCTGAAAACCACCTTCAACGAACCTGCCCTGTAAAAATAGATTGCTGCTGACGATCTGCCCGAATGTCGTATTGCAAAGGATAAGGAGCATTGCAACACTGAATAAACATAAATGTTTTTTCATAAATAAGATAATTATGATAGATGGATGATGGATTCTCTAGCCCAAATATAGAGGTTCTCAGGCGAAAAAACCGTTGAAGAACAGGAAAAATCTTATTATAATTTTATTTTATTACCGTGCGGTTAAAAAAACGGCCCGGCTACATTCATATATAATCTAAATCAAATCCAAATCGATAATTCCAACCTGTTTTTTTCAACGGTCACCTATCGAAATGTGATTAAATTAACGGCAACCTACTGGCGGTTTTGACTGATCAAGATAGATGTTTAATTGAATAACTGTGGATTGCCACCCGGCGTCTCTGCGCTAAACCTTAACTCAATGACATTGCCCATTACCCCAATATCATTGACCTAATGAAGCCTGATAAGGCTTCAACAACAATAGCCACCGGTGATCCCGATAGCCATCGTGGAGGTGGTAGATAATCGTAGAACACCAGCACTGAAAGTGTTGAACCACAGGCTCACGACACCCCGACCTTAACTCAATGACATTGCCCACCATCCCCCTTTTTTCACCCTGTTTTTGTGCCCCGGAACAACCAAATCACCCTTATCGCGGGAACAGCAGCAGTGGCCTGCCCGGTACATTTACAACAGTAAAAAAATCATCTTTCAACCTTAAATACAACACAATGAAAAAGACAATCATCACGCTCCTTTTACTGACAACAATAACCTGTGCAAAAGCCCAGTACTCCGAAGAATATGGCGACAGAAAACCATCCCACAAGGCATCGAAGCAACGCGAAATAAATGAATTTGAAACCGCCGAAATGTCCCAGACAAACAAATGGATCAAATTCTCCGGCCTGCCCGCCCTCCCAAAACCAACCTGGGCAATCGTAACCAATGCAGAGGGAGAATTCATTAAAGAATCGAAGATAACACCCGATGACAACGAAATGGATCTGCACCGTTTACAGAACGGCATGTACTTCGTAACACTCGTTTACCGCAACAAAAGCAAGAAGGCATTTGTGTTGCATGTGGGAGCCGAGTAAGTACCCAAATTACTCCACAAACAGCTTCCTGTACATTCGTTCATGTTGAGTAGTAACGGTAATAAAATAGATGCCCGTTAGTACATTCAGGCGTATGCTTGTCTCCTTATTGCGTATGATCACCAGGTCAGCAATTTTCTCACCGAGCACATTGGTAATACTTACAGTGGCTGGATTACTGTCACCGGACAAGAGCTTCATCGCAAAGGAGCCCTTGTTCGGATTCGGATAAATGTCCAACGATGTCACCTGCGCCACATCTGTGGCCAAACCCGTTGTACAGGAACTGGCATTCATCACCTTCAACACCTTCGTGGCAGTATCGGCACCGCAGGAATTGCTGACCATGTATTTTACGGTATCGACGCCGCTGGCCATACCTGTTACCCTACCCGACCCGGAAACTGTAGCCGCAGCTGCATTGGTACCTGACCAGCTGCCGCCAGCAACTGTCGTTGCCAAATGTATCGTATCCCCCGGGCACAGACTATCCGGCCCGGAAAGGGCACCTGCATAAAGCAAAGGGTTTACGTTGATCACATAATTGACCGTATCTGTCTCACAAGGGTAAACCTTGGTGTAATAAATTGTATCAACCCCTGGCGATACGCCAGTTAAAAACCCGCTGGTGTCAATTACGGCAAGTCCGGGAGAAGTAGTTGCCCAGACTCCTCCGGAGGTAAGGTCCGACAATGTGATCCCCGCTCCCTGGCAAACAGTTGACGCACCCGTAATTGGGTACAAATGATTTGAAGGATCAACAATCAGAAAAAATGTCTTGCTGGCACTTGTTGCTGTGTCTGTCCCTGTTATAGTGTAAATTGTCCTGCTGGTGATGGTAGTCCTGTCCACGGCAACACTTATGCCCGTTGTGGACGATAAACCAGTTGCCGGAGCCCATGCCCAGGTGCTCCCCGTCCACTGCCCGCTGGTGGCATTAATTATGTTTACCGGCACAGTATCAGGGGCAGACATACATACGGTTATGGAATCAACAGAATCATATGCCACCCCACCCACCACCATTTGCGGATCGGGGAAGGCCGCATTAATGCCTGCAGTACCATTATAAATGTAAGCATAAGAGAAAACAGTGCTATCATGTGCAGGTAGCGTTCCAATATTAAATATAAGCGCAATGCCAGCATCTCCGCCCGCAGTAGTTCCGGCAGATACTCCCAGACTTGCTGTATAAAGTATAACAATCGAAGTGTCGCGAAACGGCCAGCTATTCAAAGAAATTACACGAGCCCTGCCGTCCTTGGTTCCTAAACCAATTGATGTGCTGGTGCAACAACCGGTAGAATGAGCAGTTATTAACACGCGGTGATCGCTGTCATTTTGGTAATCGACTACATTGGTGGTTGCAAATGAACCTCCCCAGGTTTGAGAATTGTCAGGGTCACAAGAACGTAAGTAATAAATTCCGGGAATCGCCGCAGCCGTATTATTTATTAAAACCACGGTGATTATTACCGCCGAACCAAATGTATCGATCTTGTATTCTTTGCGTATACCTATTGCCCCGGAATCGGTTGAGCCAACCCAAAGGCCCGATGCTGTGCCTCCTGTATTTGAATATGATACAAAATTCCCCGTTAGGGAGCCTGAATAGGTGCCGCAATTACCTGTCTCCACGTTGCCCAGATCACCATTGGCCTGGATCGCCCATTGTTCATAGGGACTACCAGGTAACGTGTAGTCTCCCATATATGGAGGAGAGCCCGTCGACCAACCATCTAACCCATAATCGTATACTGATGCAAGCGTCGTCGATCCCCCACAAGGTGGAGTTCCATAATGCGGATGGTAACCAGAAGGCGCATTAACACCACTTCCAAAATTTCCCGTACGCTGCAACCCAGCTTCCAGGTATGCCCCCTGAAGGAAAAGGTTCCCACTAACTATTTGCGCACTGGCTACGCTCGTACAGCAAATTACAAGGGCAAGTAGAAATATTTTAAAATGATTATACACTACAATTATTTTATTGTATTGGAAATTCGGTATGGCTTCCATCCTGACCGTTGTGTATCTTCAGGAAGCATTTGATAGAGCAGACAGCAAGTTACCCATAAAAAAATAGAAAATCCAAAAATCGGCATCAAATATTGCGCATTATTTTCATTTAATAACTCAGGGTTAAAAATCAGGTGGGAGCGTCTTACTTTGTTGACTTTATGAAGTCCATATTTGTGTATTGACTACGTTCTAATTGCAATTAAATAATAAAACTCTGACTTTGTCATTCTGAACGCAGCCCCTTGCCCTGTGAGAGAGCCGCGAAGTTAAGAATCTCTTTTTCAGTGGGTTGTTTATTATCAGGAGAGCAAGAACGTGATCCAGAGATTCCCGCCCGGCAGGCCGTTCGGACGGGCCTCCAGCTTCGGAAGGACAAAGCTAGAGTTGCGATATTTTATTTAAAGTTTCCTTGCGCCCCTCCTCCGCGTTCTTTGCGTGAAATTTCCCACATCAGGGTAACTACCCCCCCAAAAACTATCCCTGAAAAATATTTCATTCCATTAACACCAAAACGTTAATTAATCCGAAAGTTGTATCTTCGCAGCCCAATAAAAAAATTGATACAGCCATCATTTATGATTGGCTGTTTTTTTAACTGATAAAACGAAACGCAATGGCTACTGTAACCCGTGAAAACATCGGAACACTGCATGATAAGGTAACCGTAAAACTGACAAAGGAAGACTACCTGCCTTCAGTAGAAAGGACTCTGAAACAATACGCGAAAACTGCCAACGTACCTGGTTTCCGCAAGGGAATGGTGCCAATGGGAATGGTACGCAAAATGGCAGGGCAATCAATATTTAGCGAAGAAGTAGTCCGCACAGCAGGCAGGCAACTGGAAGACTATATGAAGAGTGAAAGGCTCGCAATTTTCGCTCAGCCTATGATCCTCCCCGATGCAGATATCAGGTTGGATATTAACAACCCTTCTGAAGTAGACTTCTCTTTCGAAATTGGCATCAAACCCGAATTCGAGATCACAGCCATCAAGAACAGGGCTAAACTGACAGCCTACAAGATCAACGTTACAGATAAAATGATGGAAGACGAGCTGGAGCGCATCAAGCGTCGCTTCGGTAAGGTTGAAACCCAGGAAACTGTAACCAGTAAGGAAGATGTTATCTACTGCACTTTCGCACCTTGCGATGCCGATGGTAACTTAACAGGTGCCGATAAAAAAGAAGAAACAGTATTGCTCGACAAAATGCCGGTAAAACTGCAGGAGCAACTCATGGGCAAGATCTCCGGTTCGGTGATCGTTTTCCGTCCCGCTGATGTTTGTACACCTGAAGAACTGAAAGCATTCCTGAAAGATCCATTGAAGGCTGGCGAAGAAGCTGCTGAACATTTTTACCTGCTCACGCTCGATAAAATTGGCCTGCTGATCCCTATGGAAATGGGCTTCGAACTGTACGAAAAAGTATTCCCGTCTGCCGTTATTGCCGGCGAAACTGACTTCAGGGAAAAACTGACCGTTGAGTTACAGCGCGAATTCGACCGCATTGCCCGCGAGCGTTTCCACAACGAAATATTCGAATTACTGGTACATAGTACTGAAATTACCCTTCCTGTTCCATTCCTGAAACGTTGGTTAAAGGAAGGTGGCGAAAAACCAAAGACTGAGTTAGAAGTAGACAGTGAATTCGGTAGTTTCGAACACCAGCTCCGCTGGCAGCTGATCTCCGACAAAGTGATACATGATAACAAAATTGCTGTTACCCGCGACGAAGTCTACAACGACATTAAGGCACGTGTAATGGCTTACTATGGCATGGACGTTGAAGACGAAGCACCATGGATGGACAGCTACATGGAAAAAGTGTACAAGGACGAAAAAATGAAGGATGAAACATTCCGTCGCATACTCACCGACAAGATCTTTGCCGTACTCGAAAACCAGTTCGACACAGAAATGAAGGAAATCGACGAATCCGAATTCTTCAAACTCCCCGACGCTCATGCTGCCCACCACCATCATGGACACCAGCACTAGTCGTAAGTTATAAGTTGAAAGTATTAAGTCGTTAGTAGAAAACTGTGGTGGCTGAAACGATCGTTAATAACTGAAAAATATATTGTAGAACCCGTACATCATGTATGGGTTCTTTTTTTTGAAAAATTGAAGGACTAACCAATCACCTTGAAAACCCACCTGGCCACCTGGTCGAAGTATTTACTTCG
>CANCOG010000268.1 GCA_947379685.1 Flavipsychrobacter stenotrophus
GGTGAAGGAAGTAATGGATAACTGTATCGATGAGTTTGCCATGGGGCAGGGTAAACGAATTGAATTAAAGATAAGCGAAGGCGAGGTGTCGGTGCGTGACTATGGAAGGGGCATACCGCTTGGGAAAGTTGTAGATGTTGTAAGTAAGATCAATACCGGTGCCAAATATGATAGTAAGGCGTTTCAGAAGTCAGTAGGGTTGAATGGAGTGGGTACCAAGGCGGTAAATGCGCTGAGTAAGTATTTTAAAGTGGCCTCTTTCCGTGAAGGTAAAACCAAGGTTGCCGAATTTGAACAGGGAAATTTAATTAAGGAACATAAAGAACAAGAGACGACACAGGCGAATGGTACCCTGGTGATCTTCAGGCCCGATGAAACTGTATTTCGCAATTATCACTTCCTGCATGAATACCTTGAAAACCAGGTATGGAACTACTGTTTTTTGAATGCTGGCCTGCAAATCAATTTCAATGGCCGGAATTTCATTTCCAAGAATGGATTGCTGGATCTACTGACGCGCAAAACGAATGTTGAAACGATCCGTTACCCGATAGTACACTTAAAGGGGGCGGATATTGAGGTTGCAATTACCCATACCGGCGACTATGGTGAAGATATTTATTCCTTCGTAAACGGACAGCATACCACACAGGGTGGTACGCACCAGGCTGCATTCAGGGAGGCGTTTGTAAAGACCATCCGCGATTTTTATAAAAAAGATTACGATGCCAGCGATGTGCGTCAGAGTATTTGTGCAGCAGTTTCCGTAAGGGTGCAGGAGCCTGTGTTTGAGTCGCAGACTAAGACCAAGCTTGGTTCGCAATATGTGTTCGAGAACGGTCCTTCTATGAAGGCTTTTATTGGTGATTTCCTGAATAAGGAATTGAATAATTACCTGCACAAGAACCCGGCGGTTGCCGATGCAATGAAAAAGCGCATTGAGCAAAGCGAGCGTGAGCGTAAGGAACTTTCGGGAATCAGGAAACTGGCTAACGAAAGAGCTAAAAAAGCAAATCTGCACAATAAGAAGCTCAGGGATTGCCGGATACACTTTAACGATGATCCGCCAGCTAAAAACAAGGAAGAGTTCAATCTGAAACAACAGGAGAGTACCATATTTATTACGGAAGGGGATAGTGCAAGTGGGTCTATTACCAAGAGCAGGAACGTGGAAAGCCAGGCTGTATTCAGCCTCCGAGGAAAGCCACTCAACTGTTACGGCCTTACCAAGAAGGTAGTATATGAGAACGAAGAATTTAATCTTTTACAGCATGCCCTGAATATTGAAGAGGGGCTGGATGGTTTAAGGTTCAACAATATTGTTATTGCAACCGATGCCGACGTGGATGGCATGCATATCCGCTTACTGATCATGACTTTCTTCCTTCAGTTCTTCCCAGATCTGGTGCGCGGAAATCATATTTACATCCTGCAAACACCTTTATTCAGGGTACGCAACAAGCAAAAAACCATTTATTGCTATAACGATGAAGAACGCCAGCGGGCTATCCATGAAATAGGTGCCAAGGCTGAAATAACACGATTCAAAGGTTTGGGAGAAATTAGCCCGGAGGAGTTTGCACGATTCATAGGCGACGACATCCGTAAGGATCCCGTTTTGCTCAGCCAGGATACACAGATTCAAAAACTACTGGAGTATTACATGGGCAAGAACACACCTACCCGTCAGGTATTTATTATCGATAACCTGCGCGTAGAAAAGGATCTGGCTGAGGAATTGGGTGTTGAAGTGGGGTAGCACTTTATATTGAGTTTTGTTTGTTTTGCGTTTTCGAAAATACCGGTTGGTATATGTTTTCGCCTAATCTAGGGAGCCCATATATTTCTTAGTGGTAATCAATAAATTCTCCAATTTTTGTACTTACGTTTGTAGGGGGGCAGGATTTGCACCTTTTTGGCGGCTAACCCTCCTTGCAAAAGATTCTTTCATCGGAACGATAATGCTATCATTGCTTTGATTATGAAATACCTGTACTCACTACTTTTTCTGCTTATCTGCCCGTTCGTTTCAGTAGCGCAATTACAGGGGCGCTCTTATGTCGATTCCCTTGTAAGCGAATTGCCGGCGCGGGGAGCGGATACAAATGGTGTAAAACTATTGTGTACAATCTCATTACTCTTAAATTCAATAGACCCGGACACCGGCATCATGTACGGGCATAAAGGTTTACAACTGGCTCAGGAACTTGATTGGAAAAAGGGTGTGGCTAAGGCATATAACAGCCTTGGAGCAAACAATAAAGCAAAAAATGAAAATGCAATAGCACTTGATTTCTATCTAAAGGCACTGCCCATTTTTGAACAAATTAAAGATAATGCTTCTCTCCAGGCTACTTACGGCAATATTGGCAATGTCTATCTTTCCCAAAAAAAATACGATCGGGCTTTCATTTATGATTCGATGGCCTTGGCGATTTGTGAAAAGTACAAATTCACTGAAGGCTCGGTAAGGACACTCGGTAATATGGGTGTTTTGTTCGATGAACAGGGGAACTATGTCAAAGCATTGATCTACTATAGAAAGGCATTAAAATTTGCAGACGAAAATAATTTCAAAAGTGATAAGGCGAAGAATCTAGGTGGGATTGCCGGTGTGTATTGCGCCATGGACAGTCTTGAAGAGGCGGCAGTAATTGAAGAAAGTGCTATCGGGATCTACAGGGAACTTGGCGATAAAAATGGTCTCGCAATAAACCTGGGTAATATGGGCGCTATTTTGTACTCGATAGTTCAAAAGAATGCGTCGGGCAAATATATTGGCGATGCCCATAGCGCTTTAAGTGTCGATAAGGCGATCAGCTATTTAAAGGAAAGTATTGTAGTTAGCAAAGAGATCGGGAATCTGGACATTCAGAACCAGTGTTATAAGATGCTTTCGGAAGCCGATTCGTTTAAAGGTGATTTTAAAGAAGCGCTAATTGCCTACAAACTTTACGCTGATCGTTTCATGAAAATGACCATATCAGATGTGGTTCACGAAAAGGAGCTGAAGGACAAGTTGTTGGAAAAGGACCAAAAAGAACTGGTTTATAAAAAGAAAGAGAAAGGATTTTTTATAGCTGGTATAGTAGTTTTATTTGGCATTACGGTTATCATCATTAGGCATAGTTTTACCCAAAAGAAGACCAACCGGTTGTTGTCCATTGAGAGAGGGAAATCAGAGACTCTGTTGTTGAATATCCTGCCTTCGGAGGTGGCTGAAGAACTGAAAGAACACGGCGCAGCAAAGGCCAAGTTCTTTGAAACCGTGACAGTAATGTTCACCGATTTTGTTGGCTTTACCCAGGCGGGCGAGCGTATGAGCCCACAAGTACTGGTAGATGAGCTACATAGTTGCTTCAAGGTTTTCGATGAGATAATGGCAAGGCATAACATCGAAAAAATAAAGACGGTTGGAGATGCTTACCTGGCGGTAGCCGGCCTACCTGTAACCAACCAATCTCATGCTGAAAACATGGTTTCTGCCGCATTGGAGATCAGGGAGTTTATGCTGGCAAGGAGGGCAAAAAACGGCGATAGCACTTTTGAAATAAGAATTGGTATACACACGGGTAGGGTAGTTGCCGGTATTGTGGGCGTGAAGAAGTTTGCTTACGATATTTGGGGTGATACTGTTAATACCGCCGCCAGGATGGAACAGTCGAGCGAGCCGGGTAAAATAAATATATCGGAAACAACCCATGATTTAGTAAAGAATAAGTTCACCTGTCTCTATCGCGGAAAAATTGAAGCAAAGCACAAAGGTATGATTGATATGTACTTCGTATTTAGTAAGTAGCAACTTTTGTTAGCAGTATGGCTTCCTTCCCCATCACAACAGCCAAGATCTAATGGCAGATGACAACGCGTCAAGGGTAATTCTTAGATTTAACAATAATTCAAAGTTATTAATTTTTAATTATTTGTTATTTTCACACTGCTATTGCATAAAAACAAATATGGCTACCTCTAGGGGCAGCCACAATTAAAAAAATGGGTAATTTTTCTAATATTTTATCAAGTGTTTCATTATTAGGTGAAACTCAAAAGTTGATTTGTTTTTCTTCGAAGCCGTTTCACCACTCTAAAATTGAAAACAGCGGTAGTCCGAATAGAATAGGTATGATTTTTTAATAAGAACTTTGTGCAGAACAGTATGATTTATTTTTTTTCTTTCTTTTGAGATTTATTGATCAATTGGTTTTTTTAGCACCTATCGTTTTGCGTTTGATTTCTAATGCAAATTACCACTCAAATCCCCTTTATGTTGATGAAATCCGCTGAAATGCATGAATTTCATGGTGAAATGTCGAAATTTTCCGACGGAGGAATTTTTTGAAATCATGCATTGTGAAAATTATTCTTGCGTATATCCCTAGTTTTAGGGGCGTTTAGAGGGAGAAAAGGCACAAATTCAACTCGAAATTCAGCCTTAGAATGTTTTAGCCTTTTTGTTGTCAGTTCGGAGTAGTTATAATTCGCAACTCAAATAGACGTGATTTTCAATGTAGACTTTGTGCGTTCAGTTTAATGAATTTCAGAATGTAACCCCGAACATTCCTTGTTAAACGTGGGGCGAACTTTTATTCGGTTATGAAAATAAAAATGGCCACCCTAAACCGGGCAGCCAATTTTTAAAAGAAACAAAACTTTTCTTTTTTCTTTGGGTTTTATTGATCAGAAGAAAAAGGGGGCTTGGGTATACTGGGTAAATGGTTATTGGAACACAACTTTCTCATTGTAAGTATGATCGCCAGATTTAACCTGGATCATATAAACACCTTTTGAATAGCCAGACATATCAAAACTAATTTTTGCTTCGTTGGTTGTTTTAGTCTCAACTACCTTGCCGCTAACATCAAAAATCATGAGTTCTGTATTGTCATTTTGTTTAGGCAATTCAAGGGTTACAACGCCTGTTGTTGGGTTAGGGTAGGTTTTAAGTGGTGAACTTGATTCCTCAATGCCGCCAGTTGCATTTGCAATGCCTCGCCCTGCGGCAACAGTAATTGTAAAGTGTGCCGAAGTAGTAGCGCAACTGTTTGATAATGTATACGTAATGTCAAATACGCCTGTTGAACCAGTGCCAGATACTTTGGAGACTTGTTGCCCTGTCCCTGTAGTAGGGGTAAGAGTTATTGTTGCTGTTCCGGAAGTAACTGTGTAACCCCAGGTTCCTAAACTTGAAGAAGCTAAATGAACATCAATATTTGCGGGTGTTGTACTCGTAATTGTTGATGAGTAGCCTGCATCTGGGGAAATAGCTCCTGGGTCTGGATTAGATTCAGCGGTAACATTATACGTTGCATATGAAGTGCCGCAAGTGTTGGTTACAGAGTATGATATTATTGCAGTTCCGGGTGTTAGGTAAGCTGTTCCACTCACTATTCCACCTGTACTTACAGCAGCGACCATTGTATTACTTGAGCTCCAAGTCCCTCCAGTTACTGCGTCACTAAGATTTAGTGTTGAATATATTCCGTGTGGTGCACAAATTGTAGAACGGCCATATGCTTCAGTAATTGTTCCTGCTGAGGGGGTGGCAATTGTGGTGATACCCGCTACAGCATAATTGTTGCCGCAAATGTTTGAAACTGTATATGTAATGGTTGCGGTTCCCACAGTAACAGAAGTTACATCCCCTGTTGACGCATCGACTGACGCGATTGAAGGGGAACTGCTGCTCCATGTACCTCCTGTTGTTGCGTCAGTAAGGGTGGTAGTTACACCTGTGCAGATAGGAGTTGCGGTTCCGCCAATTGCTGATGGTGCCGCTGGGGTAGTAATGATTGTAACGGAAACGGTAGCAGGTGAAAGCGTGCTGCCACAGGTATTTGTAGTTGTGTAGGTAATTGTAGTCGAACCCGATGTGACACCAGTGACAATTCCGGTTGTTGCATCAACAGTAGCCACTGCGGTTGTACTGCTGCTCCATGTACCGCCCGTAGAGTCATCAGTTAGTGTTCTCGTTGTCCCGGTACAGAGTGGAGACGAACCTCCACCGATTACCGCAGGTGCCGACGGGATTGTATTCACGGTGATAGTAGTTGTGGCGGGCGATAAAGTACTGCCGCAGGAATTTGAAGTAATGTAGGATATAGTGGCCGATCCGGTTGAAATGCCCGTTACAACACCTGTGGTGCTTACAGTGGCAATCGCTGGGTTGGAACTGCTCCAGGCACCGCCTGATGTAGCGTCAGAAAGTGTAATGTTGGCACCGGTACACACTGATGATGAGCCTGCAATTCCGGCGGGAGCGGGGGGGACGGTGGTAACTGTGATTCCCTTTGACGTGGAATGAAAACCGCAGCTATTTGTAACCACATAGGCGATTGTAGTTGAACCAGTGGAAACACCAGTGATCACGCCAGTTGAAGGATCGACAGTTGATATTGTTGTAGCAAAAGATGACCATACCCCGCCAGAAACACCAGTGCTTGTAAAAGTTGTTGTAGCACCTGTGCAAACTGTACTTGCACCAGTTATAGTTCCGGGTGATGGCGTACTACTTTGAACAGTGATATTTATTATACCGGAGTTTGTGCCACAGGCATTTGTAGCAGTGTAACTAATATTAACTAAACCGGCTGCTACGCCATATACCCGGCCGGTAGCGCCTACCGTTGCAATACTTGTGTTAGCGCTGCTCCATGTTCCTCCAGTTGGGGTAGAACCGGACAGTGAAATAAACGAGCCTCCTGTGCAAACTTCTGCCGGACCAGTTAAAGAAATGGTTGGGCTTAAAGGACCAACTACGGTTATTGTCTTTACCGCAAAGCTGGCATATGCTGCCGCCGAAAAGGTAATATTAGTTGTTCCAGCTGAAACGCCATATACATTGCCCGATGCATCGATTGTTGCAACAAGTGAAT
>CANCOG010000269.1 GCA_947379685.1 Flavipsychrobacter stenotrophus
GAAAAATATTTCAACATTTACGGAACTGATATAACTGAATTAGTAGGAAAACAAAACAAAGTAATTGCGATGGCCAATGAGATGGCTCGTCAAAAGAATTTCTTTGAAGAATTATTTGACAACATCCCGGTTGATATTGCTGTCTTTAACCGTAACCATCAATACCTCTATCTGAATAAAGAGGCCATTAGAGACGATGAATTCAGGAATTGGATGGTGGGCAAAGATGATTTCGATTATGCAAAAAGAAAAAATCTGCCTCCCGAATTTGCACAAAAACGAAGAGACCATTTCTTGAAACTGATTAACAATCAGGTGCAGGAGCCATGGATAGATAAACAAATATCTCAATCTGGCACATACCGGTATAAGGACCGGCGTTACCATACCTATGGCGACGGAAACACAATAGTGGGTTATGGCGTAGATATCACCGACCTGAAAACTACGAAAAACGAACTGGAAGAAAACTACCTGAAGGTTCAGTTCCTTCAAACACGATATAGTAAAATACTCCAGCATACACACGATATAATTTTCACAGTTGACCAAAACGGTTCGCTAACTTTTGTTAACCATGTCTGGGATTTAAAAACCGGGTATACCGAACAAGAAAGCATTGGCTCAAATATCTTTAGCTGCATACACCCCGACTACCAGGAGCATTGCATGAGAACTTTGGCTCGGTTTAAAGCTGGAGCCGAATCCATTAAAGTCAATTACAAACTCATTGCCAAATCGGGGGCAGCAATTGAATGTGAGGGCACAGCAAATGCCAGCTTCGAAAACGGCATACTCACTGAGATCCGGCAATACCTGACCGATGTAACTGAAGTCAACAAGGCAAAATTGGTGACTGAAACTCAGCGCACCAAATTGATCAGGCACAACGTCCTGTTGTCAAAACTTTCATCCAAAGATTTTTCAAAGTTCAACTCATTTTCACTTGCAATTCAGGAAATAACACGCCTCGTTTCACAGGGCACACAAATCTATTCCATTTGTATCTGGGATTATGTTGACAACTACTTTTCACAAGTTGGCTCCTGTAACCACTTCAGTAACAACCGTAAGAAAAGGGTTCAGCTACACGAATCCGACTGTCCGCTTTTTTTCAAAGCAGTCAGGGACCACTTGCACATTGAAGCAAACCAACATACAAATGCCAAAATTGCGGAAGAACTTGCCAAAATAAATGGTAGCACCGTTCAGGAAATTGCAATTCTCACAATACCTATAAAAATTAATAACAACCTAAAAGGGTTAATACAATTTCAGAGTCCGGTCGACAACACCAGCTGGACTGCTGAAGATATTGCATTTGCCCGGTCAATAGCTGACATCGTATTGCTGTGCCGTGAAGTGCTCAAGAAAAAGGAGGTAGACCTGACTTTTAGTCTGTTGTTTGAAAAATCTACCGAGCCCATAATGCTGATCAGTGAGGCAGGGAGTATTTTGGAATGCAACGAATCGGCAGTCTCAATATTAAGTGTGCCGGCAAAAACAAACCTGATAGGCAAGAAAGTTTATGATTTCGCACCCGATACACAACCCGACGGAGAATATTCCAGAGAAAAATATCTCTCGACCAATAAAACGGCAACAAGAAAAGGATTTTCACAATTTGAATGGACCGCCCGTAAGGCCAATGACTTAATAATACAAGTGGAAGTAATGGTGACCAAGATTTCATTGAACGGACAAACCTTCTTCCATACTGCCTGGAGAGATATTACGCTGCGAAAAAAAGCCGAAGATGACCTTTTATCAAAGAACAACCTGCTGGAGATTCGCAACAATGAGCTACAGCAATTTGCTTATATAGCCTCGCATGATTTGCAGGAACCGATTGGCACAATGACTATGAGCGCAAAGCTGCTGCTCGGGAATTTGGTCAACCATGATAACGAGCAATTCGGGAACCAGGTGAAGTACATAGATTTCATTATGAAGTCGTCTCAGAGAATGCAGGACCTGGTAAGCGGTCTGCTTAGCTATTCCAGAATTGGCTATAACAGGGAAGTTGAAAAAGTAGATTGCACCGAAATTGTAAATGATGTAGTGAGTGATCTCTCTGGAAGAATAATAATTAGCAATGCAACTATACATATAGGTGACCTCCCTATCTTGGAATGCTACCCATTGGAAATGAGAATGCTGTTTCAAAACCTTATAAGTAATGCACTAAAATTCACTAAGCCTGGAGTGCCACCAGAAATCAATATAAGTTGTGTAGAGGTAAAAAAATATTGGGAGTTTACAATTAAGGATAATGGGATAGGAATAAACAAAAAACATTTCGACAAAATTTTTGTCATTTTTAAACGCCTCCATACTCGTGAAGAATACGAAGGTACCGGCATTGGGCTGGCGCATTGCATGAAAATTGCATTGCTGCATGAGGGCTCTTTATGGGTTGAGTCAATAGAAGGTGAAGGAAGCGAATTCAATTTTAGGATCAGTAAAAATTTAGCTTATGGAAATCAAAATAAATAAAACTTTGCTCGTTGATGACGATGCAATGACCACCTTCCTGAACACTCAGATTCTTGTGGCCTCTGGCATGGTCGGGCAAATAGATGTTGCCCGCAACGGAGAAAAAGGGATCGAATACCTCATGGAAAAATCAGCAGATGGTGAAGGTGACAATAAAAACCCTGAACTGATCTTCCTGGACCTCAATATGCCCCTGATGGATGGATGGGAATTTATGGAGGAATTTGCAAAACTTGACCCTTCCGTAAAATCTTCAACCATCATATACATTCTGTCAGCTTCACCAAACCCCGATGATATGGCCCGTGCAGGGCGCACCCCGGGAATTAGTGGCTTTATTAACAAACCGCTCTCAGAAAAATTGATCTCAGAAATTATTGCAAAGCATTTTAGCATTTTGCAATAGGCAGCTCAAGGAAAAATATCACTACTAAATTCAGGGGGCGAATAACAAAAATGATATTTCGAAAATGAATTTAGTTTATCTGGCAAAAAAAATATTATTTGCACCGGGCAAATAGCTCAGTAACATTGTTCAACGAACATTTCAATAGCAAAAACCATAAAATGACGTTCATATCTATTCTGGAAGACAACCTATTTCAGAGGGAGGCCCTCGAAAGTTACCTCAATGCTACCGGACGGTACAAAATACTGTCTTCTTCAAGTAGCTATAAAGAGTTTGTCGCTGAAAAAATAGAAATTCAGCCCGACTTTATTTTGCTCGATGTGCACCTGGAAGATGCTTTGGGTATAGACCTGATCAGAAATATAAAACAGACATACGACAGTTCAAATATCATCATTGTAACTGGCGACACCAACAAAGAACTATTGCTAAAAGCTATGGAAAACGGAGCATGTGCATTTATCTATAAACCGTTTTCGATGACCGAACTCGAAAAAACGATTGACCAGATCAACCTGACCGGAAGCTTCCTGGAACCGCAGGTGCTTACGAAATTGCTCGGCCTGATCAACGAAAAAAAGAAAGTAGACCGAATGGTATTTAACGACGTACTTACTACACGGGAAGAACAAATTTTAGAATTGATAACCAAGGGCAATAAGTACAAAGACATTGCAAAATTACTCAACATATCATTCCATACCGTCAATTTCCATCTCAAAAATGTTTATCAAAAAACGAATGTCAATTCCAAAGCTGAGCTGGTAGCCAAATATTTCAACTTAAAATGATAGGTGAATAAGTGCCAATTCTCAAGTGAAAATGGGAAAGTCAAAAATAAAAAGTCCAATCCGTAATGAGTTACCGGACATTTCGACGAAACTAAATACATTTTAACCCTGACGAAAAAACTCAAACCTTACCTAAATTAAAATCGATGTGCAAGCAAGGTGTATTTTTTAATGGCAAGCTGATGAACAAGCTATTTCCGTTCTATTTTGTTATAAATAAAGAACTCAAAATAGGAAGCCACGGCGATTCACTGAGCAAATTGTGCCACATCGAAACCGGTGACTATATTTTCGAACACCTTAAACCACAAGACCTTTCAGGTCGCATTGACCCCCTCAGCGATTTTTCCCTTTGTGCAGGCAAGCAAATAGAACTGGTAAACATTAAAAACAACTCAATTATACTTACAGGTGAATTTGACCACCTCTCCGAAACCGACGAATTGCTCTTTCTCGGTTCACCGGCTATAAGCGCTGATCTGCCATCCGGAGACCTAATTGCAACCGGTGACGAACAAGAAAAAACGCTGATTGAGGATTTCGAGACCAATCTGAAAGGAAACTCCCAAAGGAAAAAAGCAGAAGAATATATAAATTCTGAGAGGCTTTCAATGATAGCCGAAGAGAATGTAAACGGAATATTGATCACTGACCGCAACGGAAAAATAGAGTGGATTAACAGGGCATTTGAGAGAAGTACGCAATATACAATTGAAGATGTTCGTGGAAAACGTCCCCGGCACGTACTTTACGGAGAAAAATCTGTCCATGTGCCGGAAAGCTACGTAGACACAAAAGTACTGGAACGAACACCCTTTACTTTTGAAAATATTGGGTATAAGAAGAACGGAAGAGAATATTGGTTTCGGGCCATTGTGCATCCAATAATAGATAAGGACAATGAAATAACCGGCAGGTTTTCAATAGTGGAAGACATTACCGAAATAAAGAATAAGGAACTCGAATTGCAGGAGAGCAAGGCACTATGGCGATTTGCCCTTGAAGAAGCAGGGCATGGACTTTGGTCCTGTAATCTGAACGGAGGAACAGATTTTCAGTTCTCATCGCAATTCAAAAAAATAATTGGATATGGACCAGACGAAAAATTTGAAACCCCTGATTGGTTTGCGTCAATAAACGAAGAAGACCTGGCATTTTTTATTAATAATATTTTTCCATTCCTGACAAGAGAATCACCGCATTTTACCCACGAACACAGAATAAGGTGCAAGGATGGGATCACCAGGTATTTTATCACCAGGGGGAGTGTCACGGAATGGAGCTGGGAAAATAAGCCACTAAAAACAGTAGGCACTATTACTGACATTAATGATCTAAAACAAAAGGACCTTGAGCTGAAATCAGCATCGGAAAGGCTTTCGTCACTTATAAAAAATCTTCACGAAGGTATTTTGCTGGAAGATCAAAATCGCCGGATCGTCCTCGTCAATGAGACTTTTTGCAAGATGTTTTCGATACCTGTTACTCCCGAGGAACTAATTGGCGCCGATTGTTCCGAAATGGCAGAACTCAGCAAAAATATGTTTGTAGACCCTGATGGCTTTACTTCCGGGCTGGCAGAACTATTGAAAGGTAAAAAGCTTGTTACCGATCAGCAATTATTGTTAACAGATGGACGGATCTTGCAACGTGACTATATCCCGATTTACACTGAAGGCAATTACCTTGGACACCTGTGGAAACACAAAGACGTTACTACCCAAATAAAGGCAGAGAATGCTGTTTTAAAACAAAAGGAATATTACCATAAAATACTGGATCAGATACCCACCGACATTGTACTATTTACGTCTGATCACAAATATGAATTCATAAACCGCACAGCTGTAAAAAACTCAGAAACCCGGAAATGGCTCCTTGACAAAGATGATTATGATTACTGTGCCCATAAAAATATGCCCGTGAATTTAGCAGATAACAGACGGGAAGTATTTAAAAATGCAGTAAAAACAAAAACAACTCAGAAATTCATTGAACAGGCTGTTAGGCCAGATGGTGTATTAAACTACACGCTCAG
Source organism: Flavipsychrobacter stenotrophus (assembly GCA_947379685.1). Taxonomy (GTDB): domain Bacteria; phylum Bacteroidota; class Bacteroidia; order Chitinophagales; family Chitinophagaceae; genus Flavipsychrobacter; species Flavipsychrobacter stenotropha_B. The sequence continues at coordinate 5,735 of CANCOG010000269.1, forward strand.
GGCAATACACCCCCATGTTAACTCCAATGGCGAGATTGAATTTGTCGTAGGCTACGGGTTTGACATTACAGATCAGATCAACAATGAAAAAAAACTGGAAACGCAGGAAAAACGGATCAGGAACCTGCTGGAGATCATTAATGACGGTGTGTTCCGTTGCCTGGAAGACGGAACTGTAAACCTGTTCAATGAGGCATTTTTAAGAATAATGGACATAACTATGTCCGATAAAATGGCCCCGGTAAAACTCAACTTCCTCGAGTTAATTCCATCTGACGAACGTCTATCTATAATGGAAAAAATCAGAGAAGTAATGTCTGGTGGCGGTCCCCAATTTGGTCTGTTCAAATTACCAGGCAACTCAGGCAATTTCAAATTCATCGACTATGTATTTACTCAGTCGGTAAGCAGTGCAGATGCTGCTTTTGTGGTGAGGCTTTCCGATATAACTGCGATAGTGACCAAAGAGAATGACCTCAATGAAATCATCGCCCGGGAAAAAGACCTGAACACATCAAAAAGCAGATTCATTCATATTACGTCGCACGAATTAAGGACTCCTTTATCAATAATTCAGGCACACGCCGAGATCCTGAATATGGTGTTAGGCAATATCGTTTTCGATAACCCGGCCATTAATGTTAAAAAACTGTTGGACCGAATAGTAAAGGAAGTGACGCTGATGACCGAAATATTGAACCAGCTCATGACCATAAGTAAAATAGAATCGGATAAAATAGAAATAACCCCGGAGAAAATAGACATTTCCGATTTCTTAGGGACAATAAAAGACGACCTCTATGCTCCCTACCACGATGGAAGATCTCTCAATATTGAAATTAATAACCCGTCCCCTTCCTTCGTGTTCGACAGGAAACTACTGAGAATGGCTGTAATCAACCTTATAAATAATGCATTCAAATATTCAGCTAATCGACCTGCGCCCGTAATAAAGGTGATAACGAATGACAATACAATTCAACTTGAGGTAACGGATTACGGCATAGGTATACCGGAAGAGGATGTCGCCAATTTATTTCAGTCATTCTACAGGGCCTCAAATGTTGGGTTTATTCAAGGTACCGGCCTTGGGCTAATGGTGGTAGAG
>CANCOG010000270.1:0-6810 GCA_947379685.1 Flavipsychrobacter stenotrophus
CCTCCAAAACTTTTTTTCCACAGCAACATCCGTTTACTGCGCGAACGTAAGAAAATGAGCCAGGAAGAAGTCTCAGGAGAACTGAGCTTATCCCGGAACAAACTGCAGGCATTAGAGTCGGGAAAAACGGTCAATCCGACCGCAGTGGACTTGATCAGGTTTTCGGAGTATTTTAAGGTAAGTGTGGACAGCCTGCTGAAAGTTGACCTCGTTAAATTGGGAGAACTGAAACTGAAGGACCTGCTCACAGGCAATGATGTATATATGACGGGGAGCAACATCAGGGTACTGGCGATAACTGTAGATAAGAACAACAGGGAAAATACCGAATATGTACCTGTAAAAGCCAAGGCTGGCTACAGAGCTGGCTACAATGACCCGGAATACATTGCCGCACTGCCAAAATTCACCCTGCCTAACCTGCCCAAAACAGGCACATTCAGGATGTTCCCGACAACGGGCGACTCCATGCTGCCCATACCGGAAAACAGCGAAGTGATAGCGCAATATGTGCAGGACTGGAAAAACCTTAAACCAGATACCCCCTGCATTATTATACTTAAGGGCGGACAGGATTTTGTTTTTAAACTGACCACTATGGAAAATAACGGTCAGGTGCTGCTCAAATCATTGAACCGCAATTATGCCCCCTATACTGTGAACGTTGAGGATATTCTGGAGATATGGAAGTACTACAAACACCAGACCGGCACGCTCCCCCAGCCCGAAACAGACTTGCAGGAGCTGAAAAACCTGATACTGGATTTAAAGCATAACAGGAAGTAAGATGGAGGGAGTGATTATAATTTTGTTTCTGGACGATATTCGCTACAAGTTAAAATAGCTTAATTTTGTGCTATAACTATCAAGGGATATGAAGGCGACTGACGTAAAAGCACTGGAAGGATACAAGATAAAGGTTGTATTCGAGGATGGTGCCTCAGGCATCGTTGAGTTGTTTGACCTGGTACAGAAAGGTATTTTTAGACATCTATTGGATCAATCTGAATTCCAAAAAGTCTATACGGATGGTACTTCTATCGCCTGGTCGGATGAATTGGAGATTGACGCCGATAACATTTATGCCGAAATAATGAATACTGAACCAGCCCAATTGCTCCACAAACCTGTTTACCATGCCGCAGATTAGCATTTTCCTGGGAATCATTATTAAAATGTACTACAGAGATCATAACCCACCTCACTTTCATGCGCATTACGGCGAGCATCAGGCATTGATTGATATTAACAAACTGGAATTATGGAACGGATACTTACCACCCCGGGTTTTAGGTTTGGTTATTGAGTGGGCTGCTATTCATCAGGAGGAATTGATGATGAATTGGGAAAAAGCAATTAAACAGGAAACACTTCTGCCTATCAAGCCGCTTGTTTGATTGTTTCAACTTTAAAGTTCAATTAATAAATCGTTCGCGCTCTCCCGGTACCAGTTTAACAATGTTCATGGTCGAAGTAACAAAAAGCAATCACCCATTTTTTTATACTATTTTGGCGGCATAATGCATATTAAAATCAACAAAGTCATCCCCCACTTAATCGTTTGCACAGTTCTGTTGCTTTTGCTGCCATTTAAAACAATTGCAGATCCTCTAAACAATTCAATATTTGATTCAGAAGTAAATTACATTGAACTTAGCTTTGGAGCTTTGATCTTCAATTTCATCCTATTGATTATTAACTTTTTCTCACGCAGGAGCGATGTAAAGGTGATCAATGCTATCTTGTTGTTATTACAAGCCTGGGCCGCATATCTTATTTGCCGTATAGTTGCGGGTTGGACAATTTTGGCTATCATTATCCTGGGGATACAGCTCCTACTCATGCTACCACCGGCAAGACGAAAAAAAGAATAGATCGATCGTGCACCTGTCTTCTACCCCCAAGCCATAAACTGGCTTTCCCTATCCGCCAATGCCATTGACTGAACAGAATCCTCTTTGCGCCTTTGCCCCATTAAACTCAAGATGATATTAACCTGGAACTGCGCCTTAGCGTCTTTGCGCGAAACCTTAATTCAATACATTGACCCATACCGCCACCAACTCTGGCACACTAATTGATTTACTGTTCAGTAAGTTAGTATATTTTTATTATTCTTGCACTTTAATTGATTTTTATGAAACGCAACACATTACTCTTACTGTTTGTTATGGCATTGCCAATGATGGCCCCTGCACAACAGTATAAAAAGAACTATGACAACCATGATAACAGGAGGGGCGGAAACGGTGGCAATAACGGTGGTCGCCAGACATATGGCGAAGCTGGTAGCGCAGTAACCATTTTCTCAGAAAGCGGAGAAAGATTTCAGCTCATACTCAATGGCGTAAAACAAAATAACTACCCCCAGACAAGGGTAAGGATAGAAGACCTGCCATTTGTAGATAATGATATCCAGATATTGTTTGATGACAATGTAACACCCGCCATCAATAAGCGTATCACATTTCTTGACCCGGTTGAAGGGAAAGCCGTAAACCTGGTGATGAAGCTTACCCGTGACAGAGGAGGCTACCCAAGGCTCTGTTTTGTAAAAATGGGCAACCTTGAGCACGATTACAGGGGCGAGCAGGGTGAATACGTGATGCACTATGGGCGTGATAACGACCACCGCCATACCGAGGTAAATGTAGTTCCACCTCCTCCGCCTCCCCCACCCGCACCTATGGCAATGGACAATACTTCATTTACAGCTGCAGTGCAGGCAATTAAGAGCAGCAACTGGGACGAAACACGCCTTTCTACCGCCAAAACAATAGTAGCCAACAACTATTTCAATACCGATCAGGTAATACAGATATGCAAGCTATTTTCCTGGGAAGAAAACAAACTGACATTCGCTGAGTATGTGTTCAAGAAAACTGTAGACAACAATAATTACTTCAAGGTAAATTCAGTTTTCCAGTGGGATGACAACAAAACAAAGTTGAATGATTACGTAACGGCAAACAGATAGACATTATATAATGCATGGCAAAAAGAGGCTTTTCCGACGAGGAAAAGCCTCTTTTTTATTTATGAATTTTTATGAAACTACATAAAGCCACCACTTCCAATTTACTGTGGTGCATATAGGATTGCCCAATGGAGCTATTGTTAAAACTTTGCCTAAAAACTAATCAAACGTTTGTTTGAAATTAAACAAACGTTTAGTTTTGTGCCGTGATAAAGACTCCTATGGAATATAGTGAAAAGCAACTAGCCATAATTAACGCAGCCGAAAAGTTGTTTGCGTTACGGGGATTTGACGGCGCGTCTGTCAGGGATATAGCCCACGAGGCCGACGTGAATGTAGCCATGATCTCCTATTACTTCGGTTCGAAAGAAAAACTGATGGAAGCTGTTTTTGAAGAACGAACGAACAACATCAGGCTGAAGGTGGAAAATCTGCTTCAAAATGAAGGCATATCTCATTTGCAAAAAGTTAACATACTTATTGACGACTATGTAGATAAATTTATCCACCAGCAGGAGTTTCATAAGATCATGATCAGGGAGCAGATGATAGAAAAGGATACTCCCATTGCCGGACTGATTCATGAGCTAAAAAAGAAGAACCTGGAATCCATTACAAAACTGATTGAAGATGGTCAGGCAAGCGGATCATTCAAAAAGAACATTGATATAGTACTGATGATGACAACACTGGTTGGTACAGTTTGCCAGATGATTACATCACAACATTTTTATCGCAAAGTGAACAAGCTGGAATACATGACCGAAATAGAGTTCCAGAAACACATGAGAAAAACGCTAAGCGTACATTTAAAAAACCTCTTTAAACAAATTCTTACCAATGAAGCATAGTATATACCGGGCAGGCTTATTATCCCTTGCATTTTTTCTGATAACAGGAGGAAATGCCCATTCCCAGGAATCAGGCCGGAAAAATCTCTCCATGAAGGAAGCGATAGAAATGAGCCTGCAAAACAACAAAATGCTGAAGCTGAGCCGCGCAAAAGTGGAAGAGGCTACCGCGAATTATCACGAAATGTGGAACAACCACTTGCCCGATGCAAAGATATCCGGTGCATATCTGCGTATCAATAACCCCGATGTGAGCCTGAAAGTAAAACTGGGAAGCGGAGGAAGTGACAAGGGCGGAGCTATTAAAGTTGACCAGGTGGCTTATGTAATGGCTAATGCATCGGTACCCGTTTTTTCGGGGTTCAGAATTAAGTATGGTGTCGAATCAGCTAAATTCCTGGAAACAGCTGCAAAATTAGATGTGGAAAATGACAGGGAAGATGTGATACAGAACACAATAAACGCTTACAGTAACTTATACAAATCAATAAAAACCATTGAATTAGTAAAAGAAAATCTGAAGCAGCAGGAACAGAGGATCACCGATTTTACGAATCTGGAAAAAAATGGCGTAATTGCCCGCAACGACCTGATGAAGGCACAATTGCAGCAATCTAATATAGAACTGGCGCTGCTCGATGCTGAAAACAATTACAACATTACCTGTATAAACATGAGCCTGATGCTGGGCTTACCGGAAGACACAAAACTCTCAGCCGATTCTGCTTACTTTCAGGATGAGAACTTTACCGGTACAATGGTGCAGTGGGAAGAGACCGCATTAAAGAACAGGAAAGACTTTGCGGCTTTGGGATATCGCGAAAAAGCGGCAAGTTCAGCTATCAAGGCAACAAAGGGAGAATACTATCCCGGGCTTGCAGTAACTGGTGGCTATGTGGCCGCCGATATACCAAACGTCCTGACAGTTACAAATGCTATTAATGTTGGCCTGGGACTACAATATAATGTAAGCTCACTCTGGAAAACAGGTGCAAAGCTGGAAGTTGCCAAAGCAAGGTTACACCAGTTGCAGACCAGTGAAAGCATGCTCACCGACCAGTTACATATCCAGATAAGCCAGGCTTATCAGAATTACATTCTCAGTAAAAAGAAAATAGACGTGTATGCAAAAGCAATTGAGCAGGCCAATGAAAATTACCGGATAACAAAAAACAAGCATACCAACAATTTGGTTACTACTACGGAGTTACTGGAAGCTGACATGGCACAATTACAGTCCAAACTCAACTACACATTTTCAAAAGCCGATGCAATAGTAGCTTATAAAAAATTGCAGCAAACAGCCGGCACATTAGCAGGAGAATACGTAAACAATAAATAATCACACACCCCTAATAAAAATAAACTAAAGATATATGGCACAAAACGAATCAAATGCTCAAAACCAGCCTTCAATAGAAAATGAAGCACCAAAGAAAAAAAGTAAAGGCTTTCTTTTTGTGCTCATTGGCCTGGTAGTTGTAGGCGGCACATTTGGCATTACCAAGTATATACACGGACAACACCACGAAGAAACAGATGATGCGCAGATAGATGAAAATATCAGCCCGGTAATTCCACGCACATCAGGTTACGTATTGGATATTAGGGTTGTGGACAACCAGAAAGTAAAGCAAGGCGATACCCTAGTAGTTCTTGATAACAGGACCGAACTGATACAGGTGCAGCAGGCTGAAGCAGCACTCAACGCTGCAAAAAACAACCTGAGCGTTGCCCAGGCAAATACAGCAGCTTCCCGGGCAAACGTGTCTTCTTATGAAGCAAACATCTCAACCGTGGATGCTCAGATAGAAGCTGCAAAAGTTACCCTGCGCAGGGCAACTCAGGACTATGACCGTTATTCAAACCTGATAAAAGACCACTCTATTACCCAGCAGCAGTTTGAGCAGGCTGAAGCAGCAAAGCAAAGTGCAGAACGCCAGCTGGCCGTACTGACAGGTCAAAAAAATGCAGCAACACGCCAAACCAGCGCAGCAACATCGCAAAGCAATGCAACCAACCAGATTGTAGGGGTAGCAAATGCTACCATTCAGCAGCGCGAAGCAGACCTGGAAAACGCAAAACTCAATTTATCCTATACAGTTATCACTGCCCCCAGCGATGGACAGGTATCTAAAATAAATGTACAGCGCGGGCAGTTTCTGCAGGCAGGTCAGTCGTTGTTCAGTGTAATATCTGACGGAGTTCCCTGGATAGTAGCAAACTTTAAAGAGACTCAGTTATCAAAGATCCGTACAGGCCAGAAAGTTATTGTGCATATAGATGCATTTCCCGGTCACGAGTTCGAAGCAAAGGTTTCATCATTGTCACCAGCAACAGGAGCACGTTTTGCACTTTTACCTCCTGATAATGCTTCAGGCAACTTCGTAAAAACTGTTCAACGCCTCCCTATTAAAATAGAATTCACTACATCTGACCAGTTCTTAAAGGACCTCAGGGCCGGTATGAATGTTGATGTGGACGTGCATCTTGATTAATCGCCGGAAAGCTCATCCACCCAATCATCATTAAAACAATTAGCAATAATGCAATCAGAATCTTTAGTTGAATATGGCTCACGAAGGGTAATTATTACCATAACCGCAATTTTTTGCGCGCTTTTGGAAATAGTTGACTCCACAATTGTGAACGTGGCACTCAATGACATGAAGGGAAACCTTGGTGCTACTTTGAGTGAGGTGAGCTGGGTAATTACAGCATATGCAATTGGTAACGTTATTATTGTACCTATGACCAGCTGGCTTTCGGCACAGTTTGGCAGGCGCAACTATTTCGCCGCTTCAATTATCATTTTTACTGTCTTTTCCTTTATGTGCGGTAATGCACATGGCATTTGGGAACTGGTTGCCTATCGGTTCCTGCAGGGGCTGGGCGGTGGCGCATTGCTGGTAACATCGCAAACAATAATTACAGAAAGCTACCCACCTGAAAAGCGCAGCATGGCACAGGCCATCTATGGTC
>CANCOG010000271.1 GCA_947379685.1 Flavipsychrobacter stenotrophus
TGAAGCTGAGCGAAACTGTATGGCCCCGCCTGTGCCCCGTTTACAACCAGGAAATAAGTTGTTTGTGCGGGCACTGGTGGCGGCATTGGTGCTGCGCCTGCCTGCGGCGGTGCCCCCTGGAACTGATTCTGCTGAAACATATTGCCCATCTGGCCAGCCATAGCAGCGCCCATCCCCATGCCTAATCCTGCCCCGGCCAGGTTGCCCCCTGACGGGTTTTGCGCACTTTGTTCCAGGGCATTTGCTGCCTGAAACTGTGAAAATGCACCCAGGTTGCCAATAATACCCATACTGCTGCGTTTGTCCAGCATTTGCTCCACCTCAGGTGGGAGCGAAATATTTTCGATCAGGAATTTGGTCAGGCTAAGCCCGATCTCATTGAATTCCGGCTGCAGCTTTTTGGTGATCAACATCGAAACGTCGTCATACTGAGCCGCCAGGTCGAGAATTGGGATCTTCGATTCCGCTATTGAATCCATTCCCCTTGTGATAGCTATATTTCTAAGCTGTTCATTAATATCCTCTACAGTAAACTCAGGATTGGTTGCTGCAATTTCCTTTATAAAAGTACCGGCATCGGTAACTCTGAACGCGAACGATCCAAAGGCTCTCAGTCTCACTGGGCCAAACTCTGCATCCCGTAGCATTACCGGATTTTTGGTGCCCCATTTCTGATTGGTAAACTGCTTTGTGCTCACAAAATAAACATCAGCTTTGAAGGGGCTGTTAAATCCATACTTCCAGCTTTTGAGGGTGGTCATTAATGGCATGTTTTCCGTTGTAAGCGTGTACATACCTGGCGCAAATACATCAGCTATCTTGCCTTCATTCATAAATATGGCTACCTGCGATTCACGAACTGTCAGTTTGGCGCCCATTTTAATTTCATCATGATATCGGGGAAACTTACATGCTATGGTATCTCCGGTATTATCTACCCATTCAATAACGTCAACAAATTCATTCAATAGCTTATTCAATAACCCCATTTATAATTGGTTTTTTTGGTGAGTAAAGGTGTATTTACATTGATACCCAAACTTAGCAAAAATATTCAAACACGATAGAGGTAAAGGGAAAAGTGATAAAAATATGGTGGGGGGCTATTGGATCAGATATATGCACTTTTTTATCGAAAGGTAGTAAGTGTAACTCATTTCTGTACTTCTACATTCGTAGGATGGGTGATTTTTTTAGAATGCATCCAATAAAAGGCTTGCCTTCACTGCACTTGGCGGTCTGTAGCTCAGTCAGTTTTGATTTGTCCGCATGGGACTTTGGGACTTTTGGCACGGAAATTGCATTTTTTTAGCCATGAAACACACACTTGTTCTGATTACGTTGATTGCCATGGGTATTTCCCTGCCTCTAAAGGTGCAGGGCATGGCTTCCAGAAGGTATGGGAAGCGCATGGAACGCAAGTACCAAAGACAAGCCCGTGAGAAAAGAGAGGATGACCCCACGATCTTTGGTGGTGTTGGCGTCCGGGCCCCGGAAAATGGAAACAATATGGGAGGTGCCAATTTGTTATTGGGAGGGCCGGTGGGTGCGAATTTTTGTTTAGGTGGAAATGGGGGGCTTTATAGCGGCTATGTTCGTAACAACGTTCAAAATGGTATTACCAGTGCGAAGTATTTTGTTAATTGCTTAGAATTGGGTGGTAATATTTCCTGGATCGCTACTCCGGGAAGAGACGGACAAGTTGCCTTTCACTTACTGGTTGATCCTGAACTGAGTTTGCTACGTATCAAGCAGGAAAATGACCCCTCACGCACTTTACAAACTGCAGGGCACCTTGATATAAAGCCGGCAATAACCTATGTGAATACCGGTTTTAAAAAATTCGATGCAGTAACGCTTGGCGTATTTTACAATTTTAATCTGCCCTTTAATGCAGCCAGTCGGAATTTAGATCCCTCGCTGCAGCCATCAGGACTAAATGGGCTGGAAGTTACTGCGGCACTAATTCCCTCACGGCATAAGTCCAGGAATAAAAACATTCCAGGCATGCATGCGCTGAGGGGGTAGTGTTTTGGCTAAATCATCGGGTGGTGGTGAACATCATTACAATACTGCTTATTTCCTCAATATCTTTTCCATCGCCCTGCCCTTTGCAATTTCATCCACCAGCTTATCTAAGTAGCGCATCTTTTGGATGACTTTGTCTTCAATTTCTTCCACCCGGTAACCGCATATTACGCCGGTAATTTTTGATGCATTTTCATTGAATTGGGGCGCTTCGGCGAAAAAGGTTTCGAAGTCACTCTTTTTGTCTATCTGCTGCTGGAGAGAATGTTGGTCGTACCCCGTCAGCCAAAAAATGACGGTATCAAGCTCTTCCTTTGTGTGGCCCTTTTTCTCCACTTTTTTTATATATAGGGGATAAACACTTGCAAATACCAATCTGTATACTCTTTCTTTATTCATGTTGGCTATTATTTATAGTGGTTATGATTAAAAGTGGTGTAAATTAGTGTATTCGAATTTTACCTCAAAGAGTGCCATTTTGCTTTTCCAAACAATGCCGGATTTGATTTGCTGCATATACTGAGGGTACAATTTTTTATGGCCCGCTTGACTAAACCGTTTGCAAATTAATTGCCACCAATGTCCCTTCTTTATATTGTATGTCTTCCAGATACAAGCCGTGACCCGGTACGTCAAAAAAGGCCCTGGTGCAGTCTCTTGCTTCAATAATTGAACGAAAATCCTGGATGGAGATCTTGCCACGGGCAGCGGCTATCTGGGTGCCGACTAGCCCACGTACCATACCGCGCAGAAAGCGGTTGCCTTCTACAATGTACTGGAGTTCATCGCCATCGCGTTGCCAATAGCTCTGCATGATGGTGCAATCAAAGGTTTTTGATTGTCCTTTGCGTTTAGCAAAAGATTGGAACTGCGTGTATTCAGTAATTATTTTGGCTGTTTCCTGGAGGATTTCTTCATTTAGTTTGAATGGAAAGAACATCCCCCGATCCTGCATGAAGGGATTTTTATGCGAATAAATGCGGTACCGGTATCGGCGGCTAATGGCATCGAAACGGGCATTGAAATCGGGCGCAACTTTCCATGCATTTTTTATTGCCATGCTATGGGGGAGTAGGGCATTGCATTTATAAACCAGGTCGAAGGTCAGTTCAGGCTCGATGTCGAAATGGTAGCAATTACACAGTGCGTGCACACCTTCATCTGTACGGCTGGCGCCATAGGAAATAATTGGCGTTCGGCAGATTGTACTTAATGCCTTATTTATTTCCAGCTGCACTGTAACCTGAGTTCCCTGTATTTGCGAACCATGGAATTTGGTGCCGTCATACATTACTTCCAATAGGTACCGGTACATCGAAAAGTAAAAAGTAAAAAATTAAAACTAAAAATTTCCCGCGTTATTGACTTCCGTGTTTGTATCGGGTTTTACAAAGTAGAAACTTTGAAAAAGTGGCTGCTTGCGGTTATTGATTGGGAGTTCAAAACAAGTCAGGTTGGCCGATAGCTTTCCGGACTTAGGTACTCGCATAAAAAATAACCCCGCTAATAGCGGGGCTATTCAATAATTTATGCAGGGATTATGCCATTGCATTGATCCTCTTCACAATGCCAGATTTAAGGTTGCCGGCTTTGTTCTTATGAATAACATTACGTTTTGCAAGCTTGTCTATCATCGAAACAACTTTACTCAGGCTCTGTTGAGCAGTAGCTTTGTCTGGAGTGGCTAATAATGTGCGGATAGCGTTACGCGTAGTTTTGCCATAATAACGGTTACGATCGCGGCGTTTTTCGCTCTGGCGGACATCTTTCCGGGTAGCTTTATGATTTGCCATTAATATTCTGTTTTTTTAAGGACTGCAAATGTAGGATTAATTACATTAAAAATCAAAAATAAAAATTACTTTCTGAAATTGACCCGGGCGCATCGTTCAAAAGCAAACTTTTGTGCCCGTTTTATTTCACTTTCGCAGCAAATGTAAGTCAAATGCACAAGGTTGGTATGATGTTTGCACTTCACTTTAAGAAAGTATTTAGAAATAAAATATTAACTTGTATTCGGAAAGATAAACGTGAGGCCTAAACCCAATTCTATGAAGAAGATACTTTTGTTTGTATGCCTGGTGTTTTCAATAAACATTAGCGCAGTTGCTGTAACAAACAAGGCAAAACAACTATTGGCACTTGTTAAACTTCCGCCTGAAACGGTTACGCGGGAAAAGGTTAATGCCATGCTGGGCAAGCCTGCAAGGGTGGAAGACTCCCGAAAGGGAAGTAAGTGGTATTATAGTTGTGATAGCTCTTTCCTGGTTATTCGTTGGCGAAAAGGTTCGCCGGGTGCAGAAAAATTTTCCTTCAACTGCAAAAGCACCCAGAAATGCGTGTATGATAAAGGGGTAGCATCTAAACTAAAGGAAGGGAAGATGGACGTGGGGCAGGCCATCAGTTTGTTGGGTGTGCCAAAGGACATGACGATTAAGGGCGCTACGCAGATCATCAATTATGATTACTGTAGTAATCGGTTACGCTTATTTTTCAGGAACCAGAAACTTGTTGACTACGCTGTGGTACAATATGTAAAAAAATAGTCCTCATGGCAAAACCCAAAAAAGCACCGCTAACGGTGCTTTTTTGGGTTAACAGATATGTTTGGTTTGCTTACTTAATGTGTGCGAGCCTTGCGCTTACTACTCCGTCTTTTACGCCTGGAGTGTATTTGTAAAAACCTTCGCCAGATTTCACGCCGAGGTATCCTGCCTGAACCATGTTGGCAAGTAACGTAGCCGGAGCGTACTTCTGGTTGCCAAAGCCCATGTGTAATACATTCATGATAGAATAACATGTGTCGAGGCCAATAAAGTCAGCGAGCTGTAATGGACCCATTGGGTGGGCCATACCGAGTTTCATGATAGTATCAATTTGTGCAACGCCTGCAACACCTTCCTGTAAAGCAAGTACTGCTTCATTGATCAGCGGCATCAAGATACGGTTAGAGATGAAACCAGGATAGTCGTTTACGATACACGGAACCTTACCCAGAACTTCAGACAGGTCAAAAATTGTCTTGGTTACCTCAGCGTCAGTAGCATAACCATTGATGATCTCCACCAGTTTCATTACAGGAACAGGGTTCATGAAATGCATACCGATCACCTTACCCGGGCGCTTGGTAACAGAACCGATGCGGGTGAGGGAAATAGAAGAAGTGTTGGTAGCCAATATGCAACGCTCAGGGCAATGCTGATCGAGCTGGCGGAAAATATTCAGCTTCAGATCAATGTTTTCTGTAGCTGCCTCTACAACAAGGTCAGCGTCTTTTACAGCAGAAGCCATGTCGGTAAACGTGGAGATGCGTCCAATCGCTGCCTGCTTTGTTTCTTCAGTAAGGGTGCCTTTAGATACCTGACGGTCCATGTTCTTACCAATAGTTGCCAGGGCTTTATCGAGTGCTCCCTGGTTGATGTCCATCATGTGCACATTAAAGCCACATTGTGCGAAAACATGGCAAATACCGTTGCCCATAGTTCCCGAACCTATTACTGTTACTACTTTAATTTCTTGATTCATGCGGCAAAAGTAAAGGTAAAAACCAAAATGCAAAAGATGTTTTTAGTCAAGTGATTATTAAGATATGGCGAAACGGGGCATAAAATGACCGGGAAGTCGTGCGATCAATGACTTAATTGTAAAACAATGGTTAGTTTTATTGATACATTAACAGGCCGGAAAACAAATAATTGTACCTTCGCGCAAAATTTTATAATCATGAATTTTAATTCTTCCGGAATTGCTGAAGAAATGGTGTCTACTGGCCAGAAGATAGCCAACGGGTACAAAGTATTACAGGGAATTGAGCAGGTAGAGATTGGAACTACTCCCAAGGAGCTGGTGTGGCAGAGCGATAAAATTAAAATGTTTCATTACATAAGGGAGACGCCTGCAAAGTGCGCTACACCTGTGTTGGTGTCTTTTGCGATGCTGAACAGGCACGATGTGCTTGACCTGCAGCCTGACCGCAGCCTGATGAAGAAATTACTGGACGAGGGTCTGGATATTTACATTATGGACTGGGGTTACCACGATCGCAGCGACCGTTACCTGACTATGGAAGATTATATCGATGGCTACATGAATGATGCCATTGATTTCCTTCGCAAAAAACATAAAGTAGATAAGATCCACAAACAGGGCATTTGCCAGGGCGGTACTTTTTCTATGATATATGCTGCACTGTATCCTGAGAAACTGAAATCACTGACCACATATGTGGCTCCTTATGATTTCAGCGACTGCGGTTGTATGCTGTATAAGTGGCCTAAATACATTGATGTTGATGCAATGGTTGATTACCATGGTACTATTCCTGGTTCAATGATAGACGGTGCATTCGGTATGCTTAAGCCAAGTATGAACATCAGCAAGTACCTCGGTCTGATCGATTCTCTGGAAGACAAAGCCAAGATGGAAAATTTCCTCCGTATGGAAAAATGGAAGGGTGATTTACCTGCAATTCCGGGTGAAATGTACCGTAAGTATATCAAGGATCTGTTCCGCGACAATTTGCTGGTTAAGGGCGAATTTGAACTGGGCGGAAGGAAGGTTGACCTTAAAAACGTTACTATGCCATTCCTGAACGTTTATGCTACGGAAGATAACATCATTCCTAATGACAGTACCAAGAACATAATGGCGCTGATAGGTTCAAAAGATAAAAAAGATTACCCATTCCCGGGCGGCCACATTGGTGTGTTTGTGGGCGGTAAGTCACAAAAAGAACTGGCTCCAGCGGTTGCCCGTTGGGTAGTTGAAAGGTGCTAAAATTTAATGGCTATATG
>CANCOG010000272.1 GCA_947379685.1 Flavipsychrobacter stenotrophus
CCCAGTTTGACCTGGCACAAAATATCATCGACTTCCTAAAGGAGCTAGAGAAATTAACCCAAACGGGAGGTCTATGTCCGGCAGTCGTTGGCCTGATTGGTAAGTCTTACGAAACGGTCTACCAGCTAACGCCATCCTTCCGTACTGAAGCATCTAGCTTGTATCTCGACCTTACAGGGAGTTTCAGGTTAAGCGTAGCTGGCCAGGAACTTGCCCTGCTTAAGGCACCACCTTTTTCGTTGGAGGTCCCTAAAAAATTAACGATCAACGAATTACCCGGCGCTATCGCGACAGCTATTGGTAAGGCTGCAGCCGGTTTCCTCAAATCACTCATGGATAACCCCCAGGCACTGGCTACTTTCTTGACCATAGTGGCGGCAGAACAGGCCGTGAAAATTGCCGCTAAACTAGCTTGTGAGACGCTTGTAAAAGCGGCCATTCAGGCGGCCGTTGATGCCGGTCTCGCAGCCGCTGGTGCTGCCGGTGCTACGGTGGCAACCGTGGCCGCTGCAATTGCAAAAATATTCTCTGGTGGTGGTGGAGATAGCAGCAGTGGTGGTGGAGGAAGTGACAGCGGAAGCGGTGGCGGTGGTGACGGAGGCAAAAAAGATGAAGACAAAGGCGATGGTGGCAAGAGCGACGATAGTGGCAGCAAGCCGGGAGACAACCCACTGCCACCGGGCAACTTAAAGCTGATATATGAATACCAAAGTATAGTCGCAACCTGGAACGGCATGTCCAATGCAGCTGGTTATAGGGTCACGTTTTTTGATGATGGTGGTAATCAGTTATTCACTGAGACCATGAACAACGAAAAGCGAAGATCCACCTTCCCATTGAATAGTGAAGGAACCATACAGAAAGTTACTGCGAAGGTGATATCCACCCGCGGGGATTATAAGAGCGCAGAAAGTGTTGCCTCGATCGAACGGAGTGCCCCCCCGGGAAATATTCAGCTTACCTTACAAAAGGCTACTAAAAAACTATCAGCGAGCTGGACCGGTGACGCGCAAACCTTCGAGATAAGGTTATTGCAAAATGGACAGGTCATATTATTTACAGACGCTAAGAAGCCCCCCCTGGAAATTGACCGTCCGGATCTTTTGCCCGGAGCATATACTATTACTGTTGCAGCATTTAATGGCAATACAAAAATCCCTAGCCGGCTTTCGCAGCCTTCCAACAGCGTCTGGTTCCTGGCCGCACCGGGAGCACCCGATGTAAGCTTTGTTCCGGCGACAACGGCAATCACCGTTACATGGCAGGCAGTCAATCAGGCTGTTGGCTATCGCGTAAAATTATTGGACTTAAATAATGCACTGGCAGTACCGGAAATATCCGTTCCGGCCAACCAGCTTTCGACATCTGTCGCACTTTCGGCGATTAAGCCGGGAGTAGGCGAATATCATGCACAGGTCATTGCCGTTGCAGACGAAACTTCTGTAGACAGCCATGTCGCGTTCACTCCAAAACCGGTATCCCGATTGCCGGATCTTGAAGAACCCGGGTATACACTTAAAAAAGAAACCAACGAACTGACCTTAACCTGGAAGGAGCTTCAAGGCGCCGAAGGTTATGATATTCTACTTTTTGAAACCGGAACACCGGCACCAATATTCAGCACAGTTGACAGTAAGCCAGGTGCATCAATATCACTCACTCCATTCCTGAAAAAGGAAGGGGCAACATGGAGCGTAAAGGCCCGGTCAGCGGGAACAGCAAGGCTGATCACTGGAAATCTGGTAGCCGCGCCGGGCATCATAAAGCAGGTAGCCGCTCCAACTCAACTCACAATGAGCTGGGCAACTGCAGCATTGGAAATGAAAGTAGGCTGGAAAGCAGTCGATGATGCCGTCCAGTACCTGGTGCAGATCAGCAATGAAAAACAAGAGGTGGTGTTCTCGAGGGTAGTAGAAAAAGCAGTTCTTCAACTCGCAATTAAAGAAAATGAATTTACCGCATTGCCAGATGGAAAGTACAAGCTGGCAATGAAGACCATAGCTGATGCCCGTACTCTCGACAGCGTGGTGGTGGATGGCCTTGTTGCCGATGTAACGCACCTCATAGTGCCCGTGATCATGCCACTGGTACTCGACTACGGCATAATAAAAGTATCGCTGGCGAAAGCTGCAGTTTATGCCGAAAAGTATGACGCACAACTGGTGATAGATGATCAGCCAACGGGCGCTATTACCCCTATGACTGCTCCAGGCAGGAACCAGGGCAACTGGCAAATCAACATAACGCCCGATGAAAATATACCCGGCAGAAAGTACCAGGTTAGGGTCCGTGCAATAATGCGCGGAGGCAGCCAGAGCGATTGGGTTATTTCAGATGTCATAAACCGACTGGCACCGCCGGTACCCGGGCCATTAACCCTAGACGCAAACATCATCAAAATTTCACTTGCCGGTGCTGCCGATGGCCAAACCCATTATACTGCCCAACTGGTATCGGAGGGAAAACCGTTTGGTCAGCAAGTAAGCATGAATCCATCGGGTATCCCTTCTGTTCGAATACTTGCAGATAGGCTTGCAGGCAAGGTAGTCCAGGCAAGAATAATGGCCAACCATGAAGGATACCTGAGCAGCCCATGGGCCGTAACTGAAGACTACGTGATATACGCTCCGGAAATGATCTTCGCCGGAAAGAATGAAATCAATCTGTGGCGCGTGGCGGAGATCGGTCACAGTATAATCACCTCCTGTTACAGAACAAACCCGCCCTATTTAGACGGCTCCCGGGCCGAGCCCTGGCATGGCCGGTTTTTGAAGATAATACCTGTAGACCCGGCAAACCTTAAGGCAGGGTACTTGTTAGGCGACAATGAATGGTATGTGTCTCCAAATTCCATAGCCCTGCGTCAGCGGGGAGGATCTTCCCTGGTATTTACCGATAAAAGGAACGAAGCCGTTATCTTCCTGCCAACGCTGAACAGAGAAAATTTAATACAGCTATTGCAGCACCCGTCCCAGGGTACTGATAATGCCCTCACGCTCAGAACGAATGGGCACAGGCTGGCGCTGGAACCAAGAGTAAATGGAAATGCATTGCCCGTCGTTCAGTTTCTGTCATTTGAGTTGCGCAATACTTTGGCGTTACCAGATCTTGCGCCGCTCACTGTGGCCTGGGAACGTTCCATATTGCTCAAGTTGAACAGCCTTACAACTGGTGCCAGCGGATATGAAGTGCAATTGATAGTAGATGGTGCCACAGTTGGGGACATTGTGCCCATGAAACCTGCAACGCAAGGTGGCAGCGACTATACTTTCGACTTTAAAGTAAACACCGGAAACAACGTACAGGTAAAATGCCGCGCAGTGCAAAAGGAAGGAAACCCGAGTGGCTGGGTTACGTCCACCACCGTTTCCAGGTTGCCCACACCTGTGCTGTTGCCGCTGCAAATGTCCGGCAATAAAATAACCGCAACACTTGCCGGCCGCATTGAGGGAGCTGATAGTTACAGATTCATACTTGGTGTTGAAGACCAAATGGCGGAGGGGATTGACGTTGCCCAGCCTGCCAATCGTGAGGCTGTGGTTACTGCCCAGTTTGGTATAGAGAGGCATAACATAACCGCAGCGTTCAATGTATATGTACAGGCGACAGGGAAAAACTTCCTGATCAGTGACATGGCCACTTCTGCCGATAGAGTGACCCGCCCAACGCTTGAAAAAGTGGATTGGAAAAAAACCGGTGACCAACTCCTGACCTATGACAGGAAGTCCGGGCTGTACTGGCTGAACTGGACTGTTGCCACGGACCTTTCCCGCGACCAGATGAACGCTGAAATGGCTGCAAAATACCCCGGCTTCCGGTATGCGTCAATTGATGAAGTTAAAGCGCTTACCGTTTCGGCGGGAGCACCTAATCCCGGCGACCGGACTACCGGCAATGTGGAGCCTATCAGGAAATTGCTGGGTCTAATTGGCATCAATGACTATTTCCAGCCACACCTTCCGAGAGGCAACTCCAGTTGTGCGCATATTGATTACTATGGCAGGTTTGCAGTACTTACTATCGAAACCGGAGATAACCCCGTGAGGGCAAAGGCCGGGGAAATGGGTGGTTGCACGACACAGCAGGCATTATTCGGGCACGCACTGGTGACATCTGTAAAACCAAAGATCTGACCTCGATCAGGCATGATGCAAGGTTATTGAACAACTAGGTCACGATGGCATTGGTATCAAGAAAGCAACAAAGTATTCCGCCCCTACAGGGCTTACTGGTAATCGCAATTTGTATCACAGGGCTGCACCTCCGCGATAGCCATCGGGACTAATTTATCACGGCCCTACAGGCCTGGAAAAAAATAAAACAAAGTATAGCTCTTTCCACAACCTATTATCTCTCAGCTACCCTTTGAATATGGGTCCCAATAACATAATTCTCCTAAACAAAACTGCCATTACCTGCTATCGCAGATAATGGCAGTTTCGATATTTTGGGGGATTTTATTGGATGGTTGAATACAGTCTTTTTCCGTTGGTCATGTCGAAGGCTTCGAGGAAGCCGCCGTCGTTTTGGGTGCCTTCCATGATGAGTTTGCCTTTGTAAACGCTGAGGAAAATCTGGTTCGCGCCGGCTGCGGGTTGTTTTACTTCGCCTACCCAAACTACCTTACCTGTTTTTGCTGAACATGAGGCCAGGCTAACGGTTGGGCTGCCTTTGTAATAACGGGCAAATATGATAGCGGTATCATTCACCACTGTTTCGGTGATCACCTTGGTTATGTTGTTCTCTTTGATTGCCCAGCTGCCCATGGCAGATTTAAAGGTGAGCGTTTTAGCTGCTTCATCGCGGAGCACGTAGCCCTTGATAGCTATTTCATTGTCGGCACGGATGACGCCGCAAACAGTAGATTCTATTGGTGTGGTCTTACCGTCTTTCAGGTCTACGAGGACTGATTTATGCACTGTACGTGTGTTGAGCGACGTGAACAGCATAAAGCGGTCGGTGTGCATGAAGTAATACAGGTAGGGCACTGTAAATTCTTTTCCACCTTTTTCTGCTGTAAGTGTGTGCGGGATGTTTTGCTTGAACTGCAGTTTTGCCCACTCGTCGTATTTTGCAACCCTGTACCCTGATGGGCCGGAAAAGCGCTGAACGTTGACGACACCATCGGGAATGGACACGACAAAGTGATTACCCCCCACTTTTTCCAGCGTTTCTTCTTCAGAGTTGGTCTGGAGTTTTACTTCTTTCGATCCCGGAGAAACTTTGTAACCAATATGGTTATCGTCTATAACACGGAATGGCCTTTCTTTATACTCACATTGCTGTGGTGGGTTGATACCGATATCGAAGACGCGGAACCGGGCTGCGTACTTGCTTGTCTTTTTAAAATCACTTTCCGGAGTTGTTGCGGAATCAGCCTTTGCAAATGTTTCCAGGTCTATCCACGAGGTACCCATCTGATACAGGTTCTGCGCTTTCACGGAAACTACTCCTACCGAAAATACTAACTGTAGCGTAATAAAAATCTTTCTCATAAACGTTGCGTTGCTCAAATTTAATCAAAAGTTTTATTGGGTGTATATGTCTGTGTGTTGTTTTAATGTGTTGTGGGGTTGTTATGGTGGTGTGGTGAACTTAACCGCAGAGTAGCACGGAGTCAGGCGCAGAGTTACGCCGAGTTTTTGAGTTTTGCTGAGGGCGCTGAGGGGTTGGGCATGGCATTAACGTGTAGAGTGGCTTTTGGTGGCCGTATTACAAACGCGGACGACAGGGGTTCTCTCAACTTTCTCTTATTTGAAATTCCTGGAGCATGGGACGGATGGTGCTCATGATCTCGGTGTGGTTGAAGACGTTGTGGTAATTGGATTCATCGGCGAAATGGCGGCGGTTATCGGGGTGGAGGGCGCACTGGAAGAGTGTGTACTGTATCCAGTTTACGTTGTGTTCAACTCCCTTGATGCACACTGTTTCGGTTGGTGTTGCTGATAATTTGCCCATCAGGGGCAAATTGTCGGCGAGGGCAAATGCGTCAACTGGCAATTCACTGCACAAGGGCGGTAAAGGTTGCGATGGGTCTTTGAGCATGGCCTGGGTGACGACAATTGATTTGTCGTGGCTGTATCCCTGCTCCCCGTCGTCTTCGTTTTGCTCATAGTGTTCCTCTTCCTGTTCAATTTCCGAATTTAGATCCCAGGGCGCAGTGGCTGGCATTTCACCTATATCGGGAAGGCCGGTGGTGGTGTCTGTCTTATCGGAGTATTCTTTGAATTTTGCCCGTACCAGCTTCCCCATATCTTTATCTTCTTTTGCGAGGAAACGCATAAAGCCATTCAGTGCCTGTGTTGCCACAGTTTGTTTAGTGAATTTCTTCAGCTTATCGAGGCAGTTGATGAGTTTGCACAGAAGGCCTACTTCCTGCATTGTAGGGAAGCGGCTGCCTTCGGCGCGGGTTGCTATTGCGTTCTGGAATTCGATGATCTGGTTGCAGATATTGCCGGCTATTATTGCTGTAACCATCAGCGTTGTATCGTTTATTTGTTTGCCTGTTTCCATGACTTTTGATTTAAGGTACAAAGGTTCATCAATCGCCAAAAATGGGCCGAAAAACAATACATGGTGGTACACTTTCCGGCACACCATGTGACGCTTTCCGGCACACCATGTACTAAAAAAATGTGGATAACCGCAGGTAATTAATTGTTGATTAGCTAATTATTAATGGTTAATTATCAGATTCGTAAAAATGTAAGCATGCAAGTGAATTTTTCGGAATGCGATGTAAATATTGTAGATAATTTTTATGGATTTTTGGGGCGTGTTGGGGGGCGAATGTAGTTGTGGCACATTATGGTAGTG
>CANCOG010000273.1 GCA_947379685.1 Flavipsychrobacter stenotrophus
GCAGGCGGAGTAGTACGCGGCGTGTCGGCTGGTAATTCAGTGATTTCCTATACAATTGCTGCTACCGGTTGCGATACAACGATAACCATGAGGGTGCAGAACCCACCAAGTGCAGGTTCTATTTCCGGTACAAATTCGTTTTGTCAGGGAACTACTCAGCCAATGACCGACCCGGCCGCAGGCGGGGTTTGGAGTAGTACGAATACTGCTGTTGCAACAATTGATGCCAGTGGAAATCTTACCGGTGTTTCCGGGGGGACCACAGTTGTCTCCTATACAGTTACAAATAGTTGCGGCCCTGTTGCGGCAACAATGAATGTTACGATTAATCCATTGCCTGCACCAGGCCCAATTACGGGGACGACAACTTTTTGTGCGACAGGTACAACCACCTTATCTGATGCCGGTGGTGGTTCATGGACTTCTGCCAGCCCTGCTGTTGCCACTGTTGATGCCTCAGGTCTCGTTACCGGAGTTTCTGCAGGAACCGCTGTTATTAGTTATGGATTGACAAACGGATGTGGAACTGTATATGCCACAACTACCGTTACAACTGAGTCTTTAATTACACCTGCTGCCATTACTGGCGCTGCCACGGTTTGTGTTGGGGCTTCAACTCCCTATACCGATGCGACTTCAGGTGGTGTATGGTCTTCAAGTTCGTTGAGTAACGCCACCGTAGATTTTTCTGGTAATGTTGGCGGTGTAGCCATAGGCACTTCAGATATTTCTTATTCTGTTACAAACACATGCGGAACAGGGACAGTAACACAAACTGTTACTGTTATTGACGTTCCGGTTGTTGCGCCAATTACCGGAACAACCAATGTTTGCCCGGGTAGCACTGTAACTCTTGCCGATGCAACATCGGGTGGGGGATGGAGCAGTTCAGATGGAACTTTGGCCACTGTCGATGCAAGTGGAGTTGTAACTGGGGTAGCTACTGGTGCAATTACTATTAATTACACCGTGAGCAACGCTTGCGGACCAACAACCGTTAATACAGCATTTACCATTAATCCTCTTCCTAACGCCGGTACAATAACCGGAGGCGTTACTGTTTGCCCTACAGCAACCAGTTTGTTGAGCGACGCAGTGAGCGGAGGAGTTTGGGCAAGCGCCAATTCTTCAATTGCTACTGTTGATGCCTCGTCAGGACTCGTAACTGGTGTAAGTGCAGGTACAACGTTTATATCTTATACATTTACAAATTCTTGTGGCTCAGCTACTACTACAACTTCATTCGATGTTTTCCCAGCGCCTAATGCTGGTACCATTTCCGGAGCTACTGCCGTTTGCCTGAGTTCGGCAACAGGGCTTACCGATGGTGTGGCTGGTGGAGTTTGGACTACTGCCGATGCAACAATTGCTTCGGTTAATACCTCCGGTACCGTTACAGGTATTGCTGTTGGAAGTACTACTATTACTTATACAACCACTAATTCATGCGGATCAGCCTTTACAACTGCTCCAATGACCGTTAATACTTCAACTCCATCGGGTGGTGTGATCACTGGTACATTTAATGTTTGCATCGGTGCCGTAACCACGCTTGCTGATGCTACTTCCGGTGGAAGCTGGACATCGGGTAATACTGCAATTGCTACTGTTGATGCATCCGGCAATGTAACGGGAGTTTCAGCGGGTAGTGCTACAATTACTTATACAGTAACCACAAGTTGTGGTACAGGTACTGCCACCCAGGCCGTAACTGTAAATGCGCCACCAGTTGCAGCAGCAATAACAGGCGTTGTACCTTTCTGTGTTGGAAACACGATTACACTAAGTGATGCGACCGCAGGTGGCGTTTGGGCTACGGCGAATTCTGCAATAGCCTCAGTCGATGGTTCTGGCAATGTTACCGGGGTATCGGGCGGCACTACAACTATTTCTTATACAGTCACAACAAGTTGCGGTACTTCAACATCAACTGCATCAGTGAATGTATTAACGACACCTTCAGCCGGAACGATCTCTGGATCAGGTTCTATTTGCGTTGCTACCACTACTTCATTATCCGCTACAGTTGGTGGTGGTGCATGGAGCAGTTCAAGCGCCGGTGTTGCTACAGTAGATCCTTCAACTGGTTTGGTGACCGGTGTTTCTGTGGGTAGCACTACTATTACTTACACAGTTACTAATATTTGCGGATCGTCTAATACAACTACTCCTGTAACTGTAAATTCTTCTACTTCTGCAGGTTCAATTACTGGCCCAGGTGCAGTATGTATCGGATCAACTATTACTTTGGCTGATGCCGTTAGCGGAGGAGCCTGGATGAGCAGTAATACCTCAGTAGCTACCATTACTGGTGGCGGTGTTGTAACCGGCGTTTCAGTAGGCTCTACAGTTATTTCTTATATTGTATCTGGCCTTTGTGGTGTGGGTGTTGCAACATCTACAATAACGGTGAGTACTTCGGCAGTTGCTGGTGTAATTACAGGTTTGACTACAGTTTGTACAGGAACAACAATTACCCTCGCCGACGGAATTTCCGGTGGTGTTTGGACCAGCAGCCAACCAGCAGTTGCAACCATCGATCCGTCTACTGGCGTTGTAACCGGAGTAACTGCAGGAGCTGATACTATATATTATACAGTAACTAACGCCTGTGGGAATGCAACCACATCATTTAATATCACTTCAAGCACTAGTCCTACAGCAGGAACCATCACAGGTTCTCCTGCTATTTGTATCGGAACCTCGGTTACTTTGGCCGATGCTGTTGCCGGTGGTACCTGGAGCAGCAGCAACAGTGCAGTGGCTACGATCAGTTCAATGGGAGTAGTAACTGGGCTTACAAATGGTTCAGCTACAATTTCTTACACAGTGGTTACCAGTTGCGGTACTGCTGTGGCTACCCAGGTAGTTGCCTCAAGTGCATTCCCTAATGCAGGTACTATTATCGGTTCTTCTTTGTTATGTGTAGGTTCAACCGGTGTTTATACCGATACCGCTGTAGGTGGAGTATGGAGCAGTTCTAACACTTCAATTGCAACTGTCGATGCCACAGGCAATGTTACCGGTGTGGCGACAGGAACAGTTAATATCTATTATTCTGTAACCAATGGCTGTGGTTCAACTAATGTTACGATCTCATTGACTATCGTTAATCCTCCTTCAACTGGTACAATTGGTGGTTCTTCATCTTTGTGTATCGGTAACACGGCCACCTTAACTGAAACAGTTTCTGGTGGTACATGGAGTAGCAGCAATCCTTCTATCGCTTCTATTGATGCTTCCGGCAATGTCGCTGGTATCGCATCAGGGTCAACTACTATATCTTATGGTATTACTTCCAGCTGTGGAATCTCATATGCAACAATGAACCTTACTGTAGCTCCCGGAGCTTACCCTGGTGTTATAGGCGGTACAACTACTGTTTGCCCGGGCGCAATTGGTGTTTTAACAGAAACTGTAAGCGGAACATGGAGCATCAGCAACCCAGCCATTGCAACTGTTAGCGCGACCGGCGTTCTTACCGGAGTTAGCGCAGGAACCGCTGTAGTATCTTATTCAGCTACTGCAGCTTGTGGATCGACCAGCACTACTGATACCGTACATGTTCTTCCTTCTACTACTGCAGGAATTATTACCGGTACAACATCAACCTGCGTTGGTGCTACAACCCTGTTGACGGATACCGTTTCCGGTGGAACATGGAGCAGCAGCAACACTGCAAAGGCAACAGTAACATCAACCGGCCTTGTTACCGGTGTTGATACGGGCATGGTTGTAATTTCTTATACCGTTTCAGGTGTTTGCGGTGCGGCCGGTACAACAATTCCGGTTACTATTATCACTACTCCTTACGAAGGCATTATTTCAGGTGTTACTGCTTTGTGCCAGGCAACTTCTACAACTTTATCTGAATCAGTGTCAGGTGGTACCTGGAGCAGTGGCAACCCTTCAGTTGCGACTGCAAGTTCTACAGGAGTTGTAACCGGTGTTTCTGGTGGCAGCGTAATTATATCATATACAGTTAGTAATGTGTGCGGAATGGGTATTGCAACAGCATTCCTTACCGTTAACCCATTACCAGATTCAGGTGTTATTTCGGGTTCAGCCGCAATGTGTGTGGGCGTGAATACTACTTTATCTGAGACAGTTTCAGGTGGTACCTGGTCAAGCAGCAATTCTTCAGTTGCAACCATAAGCACAACTGGTGTTGTAACTCCATTGTCAATAGGAACTGCTACAATTTCTTACGGTGTTGTCAATGGCTGCGGAACAACTCATGCTATTCTTTCAATTACCGTAAATGACTTACCTGCATCAGCCGGAACAATAAACGGAGCAACCTCAATTTGCCCTGGTGATGTCCTTGCCCTTACCGATACGACCTCAGGTGGAGTATGGAGCGGCAGCGATGTGACTGTTGCTACTGTAAGTGCAACAGGTTCAGTTACTGGTGTTGGTGCGGGTTCAGTTGATATATCTTATACAATTACCAACAGCTGCGGTTCTACAACAACTTCGGCTACTATGACCGTTAATCCAATTCCAGATGCGGGTTCTATTTCTGTAGCTGCTACGAGCATTTGCCCGGGCGCAACCCTTACCGCAACTGATGCTGCTACCGGCGGAATGTGGGTAAGCCTTGACCCATCTGTAGCCAGTGTTGATACTTCAGGTGTTATCACCGGCTTGTCAACCGGTTCTACAATCATTACATATACGGTTACAAATGCATGCGGTACGGCTGTGGCTAGCACACCTTTCGATGTATTGCCTGCACCTGCTTTAAGCGCAATTTCTGGTCCTACTACAATTTGCCAATATGTGACTGTTTCAATGACCGATACCTATTTTGGCGGAACATGGAGCAGCAGCGACGTTAGTGTTGCAACAATTGATGCAACGACTGGTTCATTTACTGCTATTACGCCTGGCAACACAACAGTAACTTATACGGCAACAAATATCTTCAGTTGTACAACGACTGTCACTTCTGATGATACAGTAGCTCCGGCGCCTGATGCAGGTACTTTAAGCGGAACTACTACAAATGTTTGTGCTGGTGCAACTATCACATTTACCGATGCAGCCACCGGCGGAACCTGGAGCAGCACAGATATTTCAGTGGCTACAGTTGATGCTTCTGGTACAGTTACCGGAGTTTCTGGTGGTTCGGCTACAATATCTTACACTGCTTCTAACAGTTGCGGTACAGTTGCTGCAACCGCTGATATTACAGTTAATCCTGCTCCGGCATTAAGCACTATTACCGGCCCAACAACAATTTGTACCGGCGTACCAAATACATTGGCAAACAGCACTTTTGGCGGTACCTGGACGAGCAGCGATGCTTCTGTAGCTACGGTTGATGCCTCTACCGGCATTGTAACCGGTAATGCAGCCGGAACCGTGACCATCTCTTATACAGTAACTAATATATATGGTTGCAGTACGGTAGTTACCCTTGATATTACAGTTAATCCTTCTGCTGATCCTGGTATGCTGGTAGTTACAACTACAACGTTGTGTGCTGGTCAGGCAGTGACTTTCATCGATACTACCTCTGGTGGTACATGGAGCAGCAGCAATTCGGCTGTAGCTACTGTCGATGCGTCTGGTCTGGTTACTTCGCTCACTCCTGGTATGGCAACAATTTCCTATACTGTTGATAATGCCTTCAGTTGTGCGAGCTCAGTTACCGCCGACGTTACCGTTAATCCTTCTCCTGCAGTTGGGGCGGTTACTGGTGCTACAAGTATGTGTATTGGCAGTACCATAACACTTGGTGAAGTTTCTACCGGTGGTTCATGGTCAAGTGCCAATCCTTCTGTTGCTACAGTTGATCCGTCTACTGGTGATGTTACCGGTTCTTCAGTGGGTACGACCACTATTTCCTATACTATTATGAACGCTTATGGTTGCAGTACTTCTTCTGTAATTGCTGATACTGTAAGTGCCATACCTTCTTCTGGAACAATTGGCGGTCCGAGCAGTATTTGTACAGGAACTACAGTAGCGCTTACAGATGCTGCTGCCGGCGGTACCTGGAGCAGCAGCAATTCAGCTATTGCTACAGTCGATCCTTCAACCGGTATGACAACAGGCGTTACCGCAGGATCTGTTACAATTACTTATATTGTCTACGCAAGCATGGGTTGTTCTACAATGGCCACTGCAGCCGAAACAGTTAATCTTTCTCCTTTTGTTGGTGCAATATCTGGTCCTTCGCAAGTTTGTGAAAGGGCAACCGCAGCGCTTTCTGAGCCTTCAGCTGGTGGTATTTGGAGCAGCAGCGATATGACCGTTTCTACAGTTGATGCATCAGGTGTGGTTACTGGCGTAGGTGCGGGTATGGATACAATTGCTTATACCATTACCGATGGCGTTGGTTGTGTGACACGTTCAATATTTATCGATACAGTTAATCCAGCTCCGGTATTGGCTGCCATTGGCGGACCAACCGACGCTTGCCTCGGTTCTGTGATCACTTTAACCAACAGTACTTCAGGTGGTACCTGGACCAGCAGCACGCCTTCCGTAGCTGCGGTTGATGCTTCCGGTAATGTAACAGGAGTTACTTTGGGCACAGCTACTATTTCTTATGAGGTAACTAACAGCTTCGGATGTTCTACTACAGTAACGGCTACCGAGACTGTTCGCGCATTACCAACAGTATCAGCAATCAGCGGAGCAACATCGGTTTGTGCCAGTGGTACTACAACAATGGTAGATGCTACAACAGGTGGTGTCTGGACCAGCAGCAGTACTGCTAACGCAACTGTAAATGCTTCTACCGGAGTAGTTACAGGGGTTAGCGGAGGTGCTACAGTTA
>CANCOG010000274.1 GCA_947379685.1 Flavipsychrobacter stenotrophus
CTAGAATTTAAACAACCAGAAAGACATTTTAAATTTATGGTTAATAAATAACGATTAAAAGGCGGGCCTCCCTCACGTTTTTTAACTTTTCACTGTCTATTAATAAGAAATTTCTTAAATTTACTTTCAGATAATCAGCAATTCAAAAAAGATGAAACCACTTTATAAACTTGTTTATTGCATTTTGATGCTTTCGGCATTCAACTCGCTGGCACAGGCACCAATTGAATTTATTGAAAATCAGGGGCAGTGGGGAACCTGGTTTAAATACAAAGCTGAAACTCGTGGTGGCGATGTTTTGATTGAAAACGACGGATTCAGATTTATTATTGCTGATAGGACTAACAACGTCAGGCTTGATTCATTCCATCACGGACAACGAAAGGAAAACCCTACATTGAAATTTCATGTTTATAAGCTCACTTTTGATGGGGCAAATCCTGCAGTCATCAAGGGACAAAAAAAGCAAAAAACTTACTATAACTACTTTTTAGGTAATGATCCAACAAAGTGGAAACCTGAAATTCACCCCTACCATGCCTTAGATTTTGCAAATCTCTATGATGGAATTGATATGCACCTTTCCTCGGAAAAAGGTGGAGTTGTGTACGAATTCATGGTTAAGCCGGGTGCAAAAACAGATTTACTTAAATTGAAGTTTGAAGGTCAGGATGACATTAAAATAAAAAAGGGCGACCTCGTTATAAGCACGTCCGTCGGCAACGTAACGGAATTAAAACCATATGCTTACCAATATATTAACGATACTAAAGTTACTGTGGACTGTGATTACAAGCTTGTTGACAATATACTGACCTATGATTTTCCGAATGATTACGACCACAGTAAACTGTTAGTTATTGACCCAACGCTCGTGTTTAGCACACTTACTGGTTCGACAGCCGACAACTGGGGCTATACGGCAACCTACGATAATAATGGAAATTTCTATGCAGGTGGGCTAGTCAATACTTTACAGTATGGCGGTAGCTTTCCGGTTACAACTGGTGCCTTTCAAACGACATTTGGAGGTGGCTACTCATATACAACCTCGAGCTTCTATGTCTTAGCTTACGCGGCGGACATATCCGTTATCAAGTATAATCCTACTGGTTCTACCCGATTGTTTGCTACTTACTTAGGAGGAGCAGGAAATGACCATGTACATAGTATGATAGTTGATGCGAGCGGTAATTTGGTAATGGCGGGCAGAACACTTTCTCAAAACTACCCGGTTACTTCGGGGTGTTTCCAGAGTACTAACCACGGTGGTTGGGACATGGTGGTTACTTCTATGAACAGTACCGGAACTGCTTTGAATGGGTCTACTTACGTTGGAGGAAGTGGCAATGACTGCGTTAATTATGACTCCACGGAATATTATTATGGCGACCTTAAATACAACTATGGAGATGATTCTCGCAGCGAAGTACAAGTTGATAATTCAGACAATATATACGTGACTGGCTGTACCATGTCGAGTAATTTCCCAACCACGTCAACAGCCACATCAACAACCTTGTCCGGTAGCCAGGACGCAGTTGTATTGAAAATGAACCCCACCTGTACTGGCCTTATCTGGAGTACCTACCTCGGTGGCAATCAGGCTGATGCAGGTTATGTACTCGCTTTTGACAGCTTACAACAATATGTCTATGTTGCAGGTGGCACAAAAAGTACAAATTTTCCAACCACGTCGGGTTGCTACCAAACTACCTATCAGGGCGGTGGAGCCGATGGTTTCGTAACCAAATTCCTAAATAGTGGTGCCTATAATATACAAAAAAGCACCTACGTGGGTACTAGTGGATTTGATCAGGTTTATGGAATACAGATATATCCCACAAACGATGTCTATGTAATGGGTCAATCTATAGGCGGTTCTTTTCCAGTAACCTCCGGGGTTTATTCAAATCCTAATTCAACCCAGTTCATTATGAAAATGGATCGGAACATTTCAACCGATCTGATTTCTACGGTGTTTGGGTCCGGAGCCTCTACGCACTCAAATATATCTCCGGTGGCATTTCTCGTTGATACTTGTTCTAATGTTTATGTGTCTGGTTGGGGTGGTAATTTAGGACTAGCTGCTGTGCCTAGCGGGGATTGTAGCGGGATGCCTACCACAGCGGGTTGTATACAGTCATCAACCGACGGTAATGACTTTTATTTTATTGTACTGGGCCCTAATATGACCAGTTTGCGATATGCGACCTATTATGGACGGAGTTGTACTGTGACCGGGTATGGCGAACATGTTGATGGAGGAACGAGCAGGTTCGATAAACACGGAATAATTTATCAAGCGATTTGCGCTAGTTGTGGTGGCCCCTACACGGCTGGATCCACAGCCTGTAGCGGGCCATATCCAACAACTTCCGGGGTTTGGGGGCCGACAGACGGCAGCCCCAATTGTAACGAGGGTGCTCTAAAAATAGCCTTTACCCTTGGGCCCGTACATATTGATATATCGGCGTCACCTAATACATCAGGTTGTGCGCCCTTTACTGTGAATTTTATCAATAACACGCTTAATGGTGTAACCTTTTTATGGGACTACGGCGACGGTAGCCCATTGGATACTACTTTCCAGCCTACACACGTCTTCACGGCCTCAGGTACTTATACAGTAAGGCTTACCGCGGCAAACAGCAATGCTTGCTTTGTTACGAATGACACATTTAAGCTAACGATCTACGTAGACACAGGCGCTATCAAGCCTGGGTTTACCTATGTGATCAATGACAGCTGCGGGCCCTTTAATGCAACATTTGCAAATACGTCCGTTTTTGGTTCTACCGTAGGTGCGTCGTCCTATACTGTTTTCCACTGGTATTTTGGTGATGGCACAAGCTACACCGGTCTGACTCCTCCCCTGCATAATTATCCCGATAGTGGCGTGTATACGGTGACCCTTGTAATGATTGATTCTAACGCCTGCAACTCGCCTGATAGCGTCAAACAAACGATATCTATCTATGGATCAAAGGTGTCCGGGAGTTTTACAATACCCGACTCTGTTTGTAAAGGAACTCCTGTCACACCTATTACAACAGTGAAAAATGCTACTACAACGACCTGGACATTTGGAGATGGGCACTCGTCAACCTCAGGCAACCCAACTAATATTTTTGACAGTGTCGGTACATTCACGGTCACTTTCATTGTCGCAAATAGCGGAACCTGTAATGGGGCCGATACCTTTATCAGAACAATAACGGTAATGCCGACCCCTACAGCGTTATTTACCTATGCGCCAACAACTGCCGAGCCTAACATTCCGACAACGTTCACGAATCACTCGATAAACGCAACCCGTTACACCTGGGACTTTGGTGATGCGAGTTCAAGCGGGGATGTAAACCCAATACACCAATACAACAAAACAGGCACTTACAAAGTATGTTTAACTGCATACAACAACAGCAACTGCCCGTCGGTTGCCTGCAAAAATGTAAATGCAGAAATCGTTCCTATTCTTGGTCTGCCTACAGGTTTCAGCCCGAACGGTGACGGTGAAAACGACATTTTGTATGTTAGGGGAGCTGCAATAAAGACACTTGACCTGAAAATCTATAACCGCTGGGGTCAATTGATTTTTGAAACCACCAGCCAGTCTAAAGGATGGGATGGAACATTTAATGGTGAACCTCAACCAATTGAAGCTTATGGGTATGTACTCAGCGTATCCTTTATTGACGGTAGCACCAAATTATTAAAAGGAAACATAACATTACTGCGATGAAATCAAAATATATAGTGTGTATTGCTGTTTTGTTCTGCCTTTGTTTTTCAAACAACGGATCTGCCCAAAGCATGCACTTTTCGCAATATTATAATGCGCCAATGTTGCTGAACCCGGCTAACACTGCTTTGTCGCGCGACAATGATTTCAGGCTAGGGGCCAATTACAGAAATCAATGGGCTGTGTTGCCTGTACCCTATACTACTTTTTCTGGTTGGGGGGACATCAAAATAGGTGCAAACCGGCAAGGCGACCACCCTAACTGGCTGGGGCTGGGCGGTGCGTTGTTTAATGATAAAGCCGGCAATGGTAGTTTGTCGCTGTTCCAGGCACAGGGTTCGCTGGCTTACCATATGCACCTGAGTGCTCATACCATGCTTTCCCTCGGTGGAACCGCCGCCTATGTTCAGCGTAGCGTAAACTACGACGACCTGACGTTTGATGCCCAATGGGATGGTTTTTCTTTTAATAGCCACCTGGCAAATGGGGAGAAAGTTGGCGTTATGAAAACGAATTTTACAACAATTGCGGTAGGTGCTAACCTTGCTTTTTTCCCAAATGAAGCGACATACATTAAACTGGGTGCCAGTGCATCTAATATCAACTCACCGGTCGAGAGTTTTTATAATAAGGACAACCATGTTGGGCTAAGACCCATTGCTAATCTTGACATGATGTTCAAAACCGGAGAAGACTTTACACTCAACCCTTCGGTATACTATACTACTCAAAATGGAGCATCTGAGATTGTATTCGGTTCACTTTCGAGAACTAACGTCAGCAAGTCACACGACAACACTATATCTCAGGTGATACTTGGCGCATTTTGCCGCTTGCAAGACGCCATAATTGGTGTTGCTGGCTACCAGTACGGAGGCTTGCAATTTACCGCGAGCTATGACTTTACGATCTCTTCCCTTGCCCCCTATAATGCTGCCTACGGTGCACTCGAATTCTCTGTTGTATACGGAGGTACATTCTATAACAACAGAGGTAAAAGCAAAATGTACAATTGCCCGCGTTTTTAATGAGCAAGGCTTAAAAAAAAGCTATACATTTACCCGGCAATCCGCTGCTTATTAACAAAATTTTTTATAACGGACAAAATTAGTGGCATTATTTTTGTTCCACTTAAAATACTGTATGGAAAAAAATAAGATTCTCTTAGTAGAAGACGATACGAACTTCGGTCAGGTATTAAAGAACTACCTCGAACTTCACGATTTTGTTGTGGAACTTGCTCGCGATGGCATTCTTGGTCTCGCCGCTTTCCGCAGGGAAAAATATGATATCTGCCTGTTAGATGTAATGATGCCCAACATGGACGGATTTACCCTCGCAGAAGAAATAAGAAACAATGATCCGGATGTGCCTTTATTCTTTTTGTCAGCGAAAAGCATGAAGGAAGACATTTTGTCAGGCTACAAACTGGGTGCAGATGACTATATTACCAAGCCTTTTGATAGTGACGTGCTGTTGCATAAAATAAAAGCTGTTCTTAAACGCAATCAGGAACTTCAGGAGAAGCAACATGCGATGGTTGAATTCAATATTGGATCCTACCATTTCAACAGCAAGTTGCGTACCCTTAAACACGGCACAGACACACACACACTTTCACCTAAGGAAAATGAGTTGTTGCTGATGCTATGTGAATATAAAAATGACCTTCTCCCCCGCGAACTGGCACTCAAGCGTATTTGGGGTAGTGATACATACTTCAACGGCCGTAGTATGGATGTTTATATCGCAAAGCTCCGTAAGTACCTCAGGGAAGACAGCGGTGTGGAAATTGTAAATATTCATGGTAACGGGTTCAGGCTGGTAGCTGCTGAATAGTCCGTCTCAAAATTATAATTAAAAAAGGATGCAACAATTTTGCATCCTTTTTTAATTGCAACTATCAGCCGCAATATATAGACTGGCATGAGATAATTCCATACTTTTGCAAGCACTTTAAAAATATCTCAATGGTTAAGAGTTTTGACATTAATGAAATAGCTACTCAACTAAATGAATTGGAATGCACCGTGCACGGCAAAACAGCTACCATAACTGTAAAGGGCAATGATCTGAATTTTGAAAACGTTTGCTGTAGCGACTTTTTTACGCAACTGAATTCAGCATATAAAAATAAGGTTGACGAACAAATAAAACTGAGGATCAATAATTTACTAAAAAAGCACTAGGGAATTGATTGGTTAGATGCTGGCTACTTCTTTTTACTTAATAAATTTATACTTCTAATCACTTCACGGACAATAATATCCAGCCGTTCTGCAACTTCTGTGATGCCAACCATGACCTCAGCATTCTGAGGATCACTAATGTCTTCAAAATTAAATACCCGTACAAGTCCCATAATGGTTGCAACAGGGCCTCTGACTTTATGGGATTGTATATTGGCAATTTCAAGTAACAACTGCGTTTGCTCATCTAGTTGAGAAAGATTCCGGCGTTGGTCGGTAATATCTGTAGCGTGACAGCTAATACCGGTTATGGTGCCATTTGCATCGAAAACAGGGCCAAAATTAATTGTGGTAAATTTGAGTTCATTATCCACCAACATATCTTCTACTGTAACAAAACTCTTACCACTCAACGCCAGTTCGTAACACATCCTGAATTTATTAAGATAGGCATCGCCCAGATTGGCATCCAGGACGTTATCCCCAATCTCTAATTCACTTCCAATAAAATAAGATATCCACTTTCTGAAGGCGGTATTGCACAGTACAATTTTACAGTTGTTATCCACTAACCAGATAG
Source organism: Flavipsychrobacter stenotrophus (assembly GCA_947379685.1). Classification (GTDB taxonomy): domain Bacteria; phylum Bacteroidota; class Bacteroidia; order Chitinophagales; family Chitinophagaceae; genus Flavipsychrobacter; species Flavipsychrobacter stenotropha_B. The sequence continues at coordinate 6,515 of CANCOG010000274.1, forward strand.
GTTGGCTAGTAATGTTAATGAGTATGTGGAGGTTATTTTCATCAATCAGCAGATTTTGCTCACCTTCAATACCCTTAGAAATATCTCTGAATACCAGCACCATGCCCTGAGGGTAAGGGAAAATACTGAGCAGGTTCCATTGGTTCTTAGTTGAATTGAATAATTCGACCTGAATTAACCCCTGTTCCAGAATAGCTTGCTGATAAAACGCCTTTAAGTCAAAATCAAAAAATTCATGCAGAAATTCGATAATACCGCAACCTTC